>JAFDDO010000042.1 GCA_019310825.1 Deltaproteobacteria bacterium
CTCTATATTGAAGGATCCGCTTCGGGTCCTTCGCAATCTCGTCACATGACCGCCGCAACCCAGATTTGACCCTAGGTCATGTACAAGTGATCTCACATAAGTACCTTTTGAGCAGTGTACCCTGAAGTCCACCTTGGGTAACCTCATTTCAAGAATCTCAAAGGAGAATACCTGCACCGGCCTGGACTCTTTTTGGACCATTATTCCCTGACGCGCGAATTTGTATAATGGTTTCCCTTTATGCTTGGCTGCCGAAAATGGTGGAGGCGGCTGAAGAAGCCTGCCGGTAAATTTTTGGGCCACCTTTTGTAAAGAGATTTGGTCAAGACACGGAGGTAAAGGCTTCTGTTCCGTGACTTTGCCTGCTGCATCGTAGGTATCGGTGGCTACTCCAAGGAGCATAGTCCCTTGATATACCTTGTGACCTGCCATAATAAACTGGACGATCTTTGTCGCTCGTCCCAGGCATATAAGCAACACACCTGTGGCAAGTGGATCAAGGGTACCTGCATGTCCGGCTTTTTTAACCTTAAGCCTTTTGCGAACCTCCTGAACCATTTTGAAGGACGTTATGCCGGATGCCTTGTCCATTACCAGGATACCATCAAGCATCGGCTGTTTCCGAACCCTTAAGATGGGCATTTATTTGATTCAACAGAATTTCTCTAATTTCGGCTGCTGTCCCGGTCTTACGGAAACCTGCTGCGTGAAAATGCCCGCCACCTCCAAATTCTTTTGCCAGCTTTGCCACATTAAAAAATGATTTTGACCTCAGGCTGACAGATACCTGCCCGGCATAGACCTCCTTTATGAAAACGGCAACCTCTACTGTACCTATACACCGGACATGCCCTACAAAGTCATCTGTGTCTTGCTCCGTTGCTCCGCTAACACGAAACATCTCCGGAGTGGCCTGAAGAAGACCTATCTTACCATGCCCCCTTACCTCAATTGTCCTTAATACAAGGCCCAAAAGGTGTTGTCTGCATAGAGAATAATTTTGATAAAGCTGGTTCGCAACGGCATAGGGGTTTGCGCCGTGTGCCACGAGGTCCCCGGCCATCCGGAAAGCTGTCTCGTCCGTATTGCTATGACGGAAGCATCCTGTGTCTGACAGTATGGCAGCATAGAGGTTTGTGGCGATATCTTCTGTTATAGGCCATCCAAGTCCTTTGATTGTCCACAGGACTATGGCCCCTGCGGCAAAAATGTCCGGATATATACAGCTTATGCAACGAGGGTATTTTGTCCCCCGCTTTTGGGCACAGAACGGGGCCTGGCTCAGGTGATGATCCAGAACCACAACAAGTGAGGCTTGCTCTATCAACCTTTGTGCCTGCTTTCCGATCCTGTGAGGTTCATTGCAGTCAAGGACCACCAGAGTAGTTTTTTTAGGCAGCGGATTGACCACTTCATTGACCAGGTAATGAGAGCCAGGGAGAAATTGAAGTGTGTCCGGCACGGAATCTTCTATAAAAAGGGTTACGTCTCTCCCTGCGTCCTTAAGGGCAAGTCCCAGGCCCAACAGAGAACCCAAAGCATCTCCATCCGGCTTGACATGACAGGTTAAAAGAAGACGATCAGCTGCATTAATGGCCTCTACCGCAGCCTTCAGCGTCTTGGTGTCCTTGGACAAAATTTCAGTCACAAGTTTTCTCAACTCTCTTTCTGTTGGCCGATTTATACACTGGCAAGGAGCCTTTCTATCTTTTCCTGGTCATCCAGGCTCTGGTCCAGCTGAAATTGCAGTTCAGGTATCCGCCTGAGGTCAAGGCGGTGTCCCAGGGTTCGCCGTATGAAGCCCTTAGCCTTATTCAGCCCTTTCAGCACAGATTCCCTCTCCGCTCCACTTCCAAGAACCGAAACAAAAAACTTTGCGTGACGGAGGTCTTCTGAGACCTTTACCCGCATTATGGTCACCAGCCCTTGGATCCTTGGTTCCTTGATTTCACCGAGCAACATGTCTGCCAGTTCTTTCCTGAGGAGATCCTCTATCCGTCTGGAACGGGGGAACATGTGGGGCATAATTGTCTTCCTACTTTCCCATATGAATAATTTCGATCTCTGTATCAATAATTTCTACCAGACACGTCCTTTGAATGAATTCCATAATTTTATCCAGGACAGAGTTGATTATCGGCTGGCTATTTCCTATTGTGGATATTCCTATCTCCGCCTTTTGCCATACATCGTTCAGTGCTATTTCTGATACAGCTACATTGAAATGGCTACGCACCTGTCCAATCAAACTCTTAACCACACGCCGTTTCCCCTTAAGCGAATGGTTTCCAGGCAATCTTACCCTGAGCCTGATTACCCCCACGATCATTTATCGGCATCCTTTATTCACCAGTTTGCACTTTCTTTAAAAAACGTGCACTATCGAATTGAATACGGATGCTGAAACTGGAAATTCGAAATCAGGTAACACATCTACATTTTTTGGTTTTCCCAATTTCAAATTTCATTCTCTACGGCATTAGATATAGGTTCTCCAAGGACCGGGGCTTGTTCTTCCATTATAAAGGCCTCTATTATGTCCCCTATTTTTACGTCATTGAACCTTTCAAGACCGATTCCGCATTCATAACCGGCCTGGACTTCTTTTGCGTCCTCTTTAAAGCGACGAAGAGACGCTATCTTGCCGCTATGGGCTACAACGTTGTCTCTTAAGAGCCTGGCCTGAACATTTCTCTGGATCAAGCCCTCCAGCACATAGCTCCCTGCCACTGTACCGACTTTGGCAATGTGAAAGACGTCACGCACCTCGGCGCGTCCCAGGGTCTTTTCCTTATAAACAGGTTCCAATAGCCCAACCATGGCGCTTTTAACTTCCTCCATGGCATGGTAAATGACATCGTAGAAGCGGATATCCACGTGTTCCTGCTCGGCCAAGGTCTTTGCCTGTGGGCTGGGTTTCACATTGAAGCCTATGATGATTGCATCTGAGGCAGATGCCAGCAAGACGTCGGATTCAGTAATAGCCCCGATACCGCTCCTGACAAAATTCACTTTTATTTCTTGAGTACTGAGCTTGCCCAATGCCTCTAGAAGAGCCTCCACAGATCCCTGAACATCGGTCTTGAGGATTATATTGAGTGCCTTAAGTTCCTCCTCCCGAAGTTTTTCAAAAACATTTTCCAGACTCACCTTGCTGCTCTTGGCCAGTTCTGTCTCTCTGATCTTGCGTTGACGATAATCAGCTACCTCTCGGGCCTTTTTGTCATCAGAAAGTACTGTGAATTCGTTTCCTGCCTCCGGCACGCCGGAGAGACCCTGGATTTCCACAGGCATGGAGGGGCCAGCAGTCTTTATCCTTTTACCCTTGTCGTCGAACATGGCCCTTACTCTGCCGTGGTATATACCACAGACCAGAGCGTCACCTATGTGCAGCGTCCCTTCTGAAATCATCAGGGTAGCCAGAGGACCACGCCCCCTATCCAGTCTCGCCTCTATTGCATGACCTCTGGCAGGACGCTTGGGGTCTGCCTTGAGTTCCATCACTTCGGCCTGTAGGGCCATCATCTCAAGCAATTCTTCTATTCCTGTTTTTTCTTTGGCTGAAATATTGATGCAAATGGTCTCTCCACCCCAATCTTCTGGAATCAATCCGATTTCAGCAAGCTCCCCTTTCACCTTTTCCGGATTCGCCCCTGGCTTGTCGATCTTGTTGATTGCTACAATGATGGGCACCTCGGCTGCCCGAGCGTGATCTATGGCCTCACGTGTCTGGGCCATTACGCCGTCATCCGCTGCCACCAGTAAAATCACGATATCAGTAACTCTGGCCCCGCGAGACCTCATAGCTGTGAATGCTTCATGGCCCGGGGTATCCAGAAAGACTACTTCCTGGCCAGAGGGAAGTGTGACGTGATATGCGCCTATGTGCTGGGTGATTCCACCTGCCTCCTTTGAGGCTACATCAGCTTTGCGGATGGCATCCAGAAGTGAAGTCTTTCCATGATCTACATGGCCCATGATTGTAATCACAGGAGGCCTTAGCACAAGCTCGCCTTCCTGAGCATCCTCCATATGGACCAAGTCTTCAGCCACTGACTTCTTCTCCAGCTCATAGTCAAATCCGGATGCCACAATGCTGGCTACGTCGTAATCAATACTTTGATTTACCGTAGCCATTACGCCCAGTCCCACGAGCTTCATTATAATGTCTCCTGCCTTGACGCCCATCCGTTTGGCAAGCTCACCTACCTGAACAGTCTCATATATGGCAAACTTTCGTTTGCTTGCCTTGGAGGGCGCGGTGCCGGGCTTATGGACAAGCTCTTCCTTTTGTCCTGAATCGCCATGGGCCATGGAAACCCCGGTGTTCTTCCGGCTGGATGCTGTAATATCGCTCTCTTCTGCAAGAATTTTGCCTATATGTCTCTGTTTTCCCCTTCGCCTGGGAGTAACCCGACGCTTTTTGAGCGATCCCCCCAACTCCGACATCCGGACCACTCTCTTGCCCTTTTTTCTGTCCTTTTTTCCAGGGGCTACAGAAACATCAACCACAGGAGCCGACGGTTCTACAGAAGGCACACCCGCACGAGAGGGCTTTTTAGGCCGAGGAGCAGGACTTTCAGGTCTATTGTTTAGCCGCTGTGGAATTTCAATCTTCGGCCGGTCAAGGATCTTTACAAAGCTTTTGGGTTTAGGAACAATTTTGGACAAAGCAGGTTGTTTCTCAAGCAAGGACTCTTCCACTACTTCCGTTGCGGTTTCGATCACTTTTTGCCTGGATTCGATTTCTAACGGTTTTCCTTCAGTAGCTGGGGCCTCCCCCTCGGCCTTAATATCCTCCTCTTCCTTGGCTACTGGGATAGCCTCTTCAGCTTTCTCTTCAGTCACCGCAGCCTCTTTCACGGGCACCTTAGTAACGGCTTCCTCTTCAGCTTCGGTTGGACGAACGATTTTTTTGAGGGTAATTTTTCGGTGCCTGAGACGCACTGTGGTTTTGGGCTTGACCTCTTGTTCTTTCTTTTCTGCCGCGTGTTCTTCGTCCTTGAGCTTGCGGCGAATATCCTGAGCCTCATAGTCCTCAAGCGTGCTCATATAGTTCTTGATGTTGTAGCCAAGATCCATAATCTTAGCTGCCATCTCTTTGCTGACTATTCCAAATTCCTTAGCCAGCTCATGGACTCTAATTTTAGCCATGCCTGTCTTTAACCCCCGGCAACATAACTCTTCTTAAAAGAGCCTGTTAGGCTCTCATGTATTAGTATATCCTGGATTGGCCTATTCATTTTCTTTTGAGTGGTCCTCGGCTTTCTTTTCTGTCTCAGGCAAATCCTCTTTTTCGGTTCCAATCTCTTCACTGGCATCTATTTCTTCGGCCAGTGCCTCCTCTTTCTCAACTTCCTTTTCCTCCAGCTGCTTTTTGGCCTCTTCCACCAATGAGCTTATCAGCTCTGCGCTCAGGTTAGTCTCCTGCGAGAGTTCATCAGGATCAGCCTGAGCAAGAAGTTCAAGTGAAGTGACGCCCAAGTCATAGATTTTGTCCGCGATGTTCTCTGTCATAACGGATATCTCTAATAATGAATAATAGTCAGGGTCCTGGTAGTGTTGATAGCGGGTCTCACTCCGCACATCTATTCTCCAACCCATGAGCTTGGCGGCAAGACGTACGTTTTGCCCCTGACGTCCGATGGCAAGAGAGAGCTGATCATCCGGCACGACAACCTCCAGTGACTGGTTGGAATCATCTACTATAACCCTGGAACATTCGGCGGGGGCTAAGGCATTGTATATATACTTTGCCGGATCAGGACTCCATGGCACTATATCTATTTTCTCACCTCTGAGTTCCTGAACCACTGCCTGAACCCTTGAGCCCCGCATCCCCACACAGGCCCCCACTGGGTCCACATCAGACTCTCTGGAGCTAACAGCGATCTTGGATCTGCTTCCAGGCTCTCTACTCACTCCCATGATCTGGACTATCCCATCAGAGATCTCCGGTACCTCCAGCTCAAAGAGCTTAATCAAGAAATCCGGATGGGTCCTGGATAAAACGATCTGGTGCTCTCTTTGTGTATCTTTCACCTCAATGATATAGGCACGGATCCGATCACCGCGGCGGTAGCTTTCGCTGGAAATTTGCTCAAATGTGGGCAGCATAGCTTCTGTTCGTCCGAGGTTGATTATGACATTTCCCCTTTCGTAGCGCTGGATAATGCCGTTTACGACTTCGCCCTTGCGGTCCTTGAATTCCTCATAAATAAGATCTCTTTCAGCAGTCTTCATTTTCTGGATGATGACCTGTCTTGCTGACTGGGCTGCTATTCGCCCAAGGGCTGAAATATCCATTCTGGTGCCGATGCAGTCCTCCAATTCACATTTGGAGTCAAGCTCCTTAGCCTCTTCCAGGGAGATTTCTGTTTCCTCGTCATGAACTTCTTCTACTGCAGTACGATACTGGAATACCTCAATTTCGCCTTGGGCATTGTTAAAATTAACCTCCAGGTCAAGGCTTATACCGTAACGTTTTTTGACGGCCGATTTGATTGCCTCCTCAAGGGCAGCAATAAGGATATCACGGTCCAACCCTTTTTCCCTGCTCACCTGATCTATGATCATCTTGAGTTCTGAACCCATATTTTATTCCTTGTATATGATTAGGAATTGAGGAATTAAAATCAATAAAACAACCTCCATTTCCTTAATCAACGCACTTAAATTATGTCTAACCGTGCCTTGGCTACTAGCTTAAAAGGGATACTAAAGACCGTTTTTTCTGAGGAAATGACTATAAAATCATCTCTTGTCCCATTCAAAATACCTTTAAAATTTCTGCAGCCGTCTATTAATTCTCTGGTCTTGATCAAGACTTTCTGACCGGCAAAACGTTCAAAATCATCCTTTTTTTTAAGCGGTCGATTAATCCCCGGAGAAGACACCTCCAGATTGTATAACCCCGGCACGGAATCCTTCGCGTCCAGGAGATCGCCTGCCAGACGACTGATATCTGAGCAATCATCCATTGTCACTCCACCTGGCTTGTCTATAGTAAGCCTCAGGATTACGCCCGAAGGCTCGCGTCCATATTCCACTTCGATCAGTTCCATGCCCGCATATACCACCACTGGTTCAATAAGAGCCCTTACTACCTCTACTCGTTGTTCCTTGTTTTTTTTGTTAAGCACCATAAAAAAATAAAGTGGGCTTAGCCCACTTCATTAGCAAAGTATTATTGATATTTGTACATTACAACTAAAATACCAAAAAAAACCCCACTAATTGAAGTAAACTTCCATCTCGGCCGATCCAATATCGACATGAGCAGGCACAAACCTCAAAAAGGGTTGGAGCGGGCGACGGGGTTTGAACCCGCGACCCCAAGCTTGGGAAGCTTGTACTCTACCAACTGAGCTACACCCGCTTGTAATCCAAGCTCATATTAAGAATGAAATAGAAAATGTCAAGAATTTCGAGAAGGTATCAGCAATGAAGCATAAGTCAAGCTAACAGGGACCCGCACACGGTCATTGGGAATTTTTCATTTTGATTTAGTTGAAGTCATCGAAATCACGCTTAAAATCAGATGATTCTCCTGGCTTTTACTAAAAATGTTCACATTGATGCATATGCTATATGCCTAAAAAACAACGTCCTTGAACATTCCGCCTGTCCATTTGAAACTAAACCCCATCATCCCAACTCTCTCTCAAGACTTCCGTGGCCTAAACGATGATCAAAGCCGCTTCCGTCTCCTTCCTCAACTGCCTTGAGCAACCTTATAATCCGTTCCAGTTCCTGGACGGAACGATAGCGTATCTCCAACCTGCCGCCCCTTTTAGTCTGCAATATTGTTACTTTAGAACCAAGCCTGTGAGTCAGGTCTTCGCAAAGAGTCCTGATGTCAGGATCTTCCCTTCGCACTCTCGCACCCAGTCTTTTTCCTTTAGCTAATCGACGGGCCAAGGCCTCTGCCTGTCGTACGGAAAGATCTTTTTTTATTATCTGGTCTCTTAACTCCTTCTGGCTTGTAGGATCTTCCAACATCAAAATAGCCCGGGCATGGCCCATGCTAAGACCGCCATCAAGCAGGTCGGCTTGAGCATAGTCTGGTAATTGGAGAAGCCTCAGGAAATTGGCCACAGTAGACCTTTCCCTTCCCACCCTTGAGGCCACCTGGGACTGTGTAAGTCCCAGCTCATCTATAAGCCTGCTATAGGCCATAGCCTCTTCAAGTGGATTTAAGTCCTCTCTCTGGACATTCTCAACCAGTGCCAGCTCAAGAAGCTCGTCAGGGCTCACGTCTTTTATGACAACAGGGACTGCCTTAAGCCCAGCCTTTTGGGCTGCCCTCCACCGCCTTTCGCCAACTATCAGCTCATAAGCACCATCAATCTCCCAGACCACCAAGGGTTGAAGGATACCTTTCTCCTTGATGGATTTGGCCAAGCCCTCAAGGGAATCCTGATCCATATGCTTTCGTGGCTGATCGGGATTTGGCCGTATCTTTTCTATGGGACAAAGAAAAAATCCAGGACTCTCTAAATCATATATGTCTTCTGTAGAAAGAAGGGCTCCAAGCCCTTTGCCTAGTCCTCCCTTGAGCTTCATCATGACCTCCTCTGGCAGCCCAGGAACTCGCGGGCCAGGGCCAAGTAACTCTCTGCCCCCTTGGATCTCGGTTCGTATGAAAATATCGGCTTCCCATGACTCGGACTCTCACCTAGTCTTACGTTTCTGGGGATAGTTGTCTTGTAAACCAAGTCCCTGAAATGTGTCCGCACTTCACGTGCGACATGAAATGCAAGACGAATGCGGTAATCGTACATGGTGAGCAACAGGCCTTCAATGTGGAGACTGGGATTGAAATTGTGTTTCACGAGCCTTATGATCTTTACTAACTGACTCAAGCCCTCAAGGGCATAGTATTCACATTGCATGGGAATAATTACGGAATTGGAAGCACTCAGGGCATTTATGGTTATCAGCCCCAGAGAGGGAGGACAGTCCAATATTATATAATCAAAGGAACCTAAAGGAGCTAAAAGTTCCTTCAGTACGCCCTCCCTGTTTTTACGTTCTGCCAAATCCACCTCTATACCCACCAGATCCATATTTGAAGGAATAATGGAAAGATTGGCAACGGATGTAGGCTGTATCACTTCAGCCGTGCCGGCCAAACCAAGTATAGCGTGGTAGAGGTGTCTATCCAGCCCCTTTTGGGCAATTCCAAGGCCGCTGGTAGCGTTTCCCTGGGCATCGCAGTCTACAAGCAATACAGACCTCTTGAGAATGGCCAGACCTGCTGACAGATTTACCGCGGTTGTGGTCTTGCCCACGCCACCCTTTTGGTTAGCTATACATATTATCTTAGTCTTTTGTAACGATGCTTTTGTCATTGTTTTTGCATAAAACTAACGGCATCCTTCACGACAAGTCAAAAGTGGTTTACACTTTGTTGATCTTGTATTTTAGCAGTGAAACTAGAAATTGGAAATTGGGGAAAACACAAAGATGTAGATGCGTTGCCTAATTTCAAATTTCAAATTTACAGTTTCGACATCGGCATTCAGTTCGACAATACACGCTTTTTCGAAAAAAGTGTAAACTGGTAAATGAAGGATTCTAAACTAACTTTATACTATAATCGATTTCAGGAGGATTAAGCCATAGCAAAAGTTTCTGGAAACATAAAAGGCCTGACACATTTCGAGCGCCGGGGCCTTGAGCGCCTCTTCCGTAGAAAAATACCCCCCGACAAGTTGTTAACCCCTGAAATAGCAAGGACCTTAACCGAGATCTCCGGCCCTATGGCCAGGCAAGTCGGGGTCATAGTAAACCGAAAAGGTATAATACGCCACGTCATCCTTGGTGATCATCACAGTATATTGATACCGGATATAAGCTTTTACCGCAGGGGGCTTGGCCGCCTAAAGAGTTTGCGGTGCATTCATACCCATTTTAATAAAAATGAAGGAATAAATACCGAGGACCTCTCGGATCTCGCTCTGCTGAGATTGGATGCCATGGTAACTGTTGAGGTCAAAGACAACCTTCCGGGCCAAGTGTGTTTTGCCCACCTTCTGCCCCCAAACCCTGAAAACCAGCAGTGGAAAATACTTACTTTCCGACATCCCCGTGATGTTGATTTACCTTTTAGAGACTTCATTCAAGAACTTGAGGCAGAAATACAAAAATTTCAGGACGGGCTGTCACTCAAGGAAACAGAGGAGCGTGCGATTCTGGTGCATGCAAGCCAATATCCCCGCCTTGAGGCAGAACGATCACTTGCAGAACTTGCAGAACTTGCCCGCTCATCCGATGTGGAGGTGCTTGAAAAGGTCTGGCAGCGTATTCCTCGCTATAATCCCGCACACCTGCTCGGCAAAGGAAAGCTGAGGGAAATCCTGATGAAGGGCCTTTATCTGGGGGCCACCATGGTGATTTTTGACCAGGACCTTAGGGCCATACAGCTAAACAACATTGCCAGGATGGTAGATCTCAAAGTCATAGACCGCACTCAACTGATCCTGGACATCTTTGCAAGAAGGGCCCAAAGCAAAGAGGGAAAAATCCAGGTGGAACTGGCGCAACTCCGCTACCTGCTCCCAAGGCTCCTGGGTCGAGGGACTGCCATGTCAAGACTTATGGGGGGCATTGGAGGAAGAGGTCCGGGTGAAACCAAGCTGGAAGAGGATCGCAGAAGGGTAAAGCAGCGTATCAGCTCTCTTGAGCGGGAACTAAAGGGCCTTTCTAGGGGAAGAAAAGAGAGAAGAAAGCGCAGGGCCAAGAAAGGTCTCCCGGTGATCTCAATTATAGGCTACACCAATGCAGGCAAATCCACCCTTCTCAATCGATTCACAGGCAGCAAAGTCTTCGCTGAAGATCAACTCTTTGCAACACTTGATCCAACAACACGACGGCTTGCTCTCCCAGGAGCAAAAAATGTGCTGCTAGCAGATACTGTCGGCTTTATTCGACATATGCCAAAAGACCTCCGGGTGGCATTTAAAACCACCATGGAAGAACTGGAAGACGCGCATCTTTTCTTACACGTGGTTGACGCAACCAGCCCGTATAAAAAAACGGAGATAGTAGCAGTCGAACAGATTCTGAAAGAAATGGACCTGTTAACAACTCCAAGGATACTGGTCTATAATAAAATAGACCTGCTGGAAAAAGATACCCATGCCTTCAATCCCGAAGCGGTTTATATCTCTGCATTAACCAAAGAGGGTATTGACAGACTTATTGAGATGTTGGTTGAACGATTACCGGAACCTTCCCACTCTTTCGTAACGATAGCCTAGCTCCTCCATCCGAGCTTGGGGCCGATCCTCCTGTCAAACCCAAAGGCCTTGGCCCCACAGTGGATATCTGTCCCTGATTTCCTCGCAGAGACTTGCTACTAAAGATGAAATGTGAAGTTATTTTTCGCCGAACTCTTAGGCCTTCCGGTCACTCTCGTGCCCATAGTAGTCCCCATAGCGGTAGCCATAATGAGTATGGCGATCTCGGGTAATGTCGATGAGATTCAAGACCACGCCCAAGATCCGTATCTCCAAATCAGCCAAAGATGAGACTGCTTTTTCTACTTGCCAGCGAGGAGTTTCTGTGCCCTTAACCACCACGATGACACCATCCGAGATCCGCCCCAAGACCAGAGCATCACCTACCAACCCCACTGGGGGTGAATCCAATATAACAAAATCGTATAATTCGCGCTGCTTGCCCAAAAAAATTTCCATGGCCTGAGAAGCCAGAAGATTGGACGGGTTGGGCGGTGCAGGACCACATGGCAGGACATGCAAATTTTTTGCACGTGAAGTAATTTGTGGCCGTGGCTGACAGACACCAGTCAGAATGTTGCTTAGCCCCTCGTCGTTATCCAGATTAAAGAGAGGTTGCATCCTGGACTTGCGCATGTCGGCGTCAATCAACAACACACGTTTGCCAATTTCGGCCAGTGAGACCGCGAGGTTTACGGCCGTAAAAGTCTTTCCCTCACCAGGTATCGTACTGGTTACCAGAACCACACGGATGGGATAATCTGCTGGTGAGAAAAGGAGGTTAGCACGCAGGACATGAAAGGCCTCTGACGCAAGGGACCGAGGCTGGGCCTGGACTATCCACTCCACGCGCTCTTCCCCCAACTCATCGCCGTTCACCTTAACTGTCGGGATTGTAGCTAGGGTTGGCACTCCTAATCGATGCTCCACATCCTCCGGATTTTTGATTGCTTCATCCATATACTCCTGCAAAAACGCTATTCCCACACCACCAAAAAGCCCAACCATCAAGGCTAAGAGGAGATTTATTGCCTTCTTGGGTCTGACGGGCTCCAAGGGTATGCTGGCCTCGTCCACTATCCGTACATTGGTGACCTTGATATCTTCCGCAAGGGTGACCTCCTTGAAGCGTTCTATTAAGACCTTGTAAACTTGCTCGTTGGTCGAAACATCTCGATCAAGGACACGGTAGCGAATGGACTTCTCCGACAGGGTCTGCATCTCCTGGGTTTGCTCTGCCAAGGCCTCGCGCAGACGCTTCTCCTGCAGAAGGGCCACTATATACTCGTTCTTCAGACTCCCAACCAGATTTTTTGCTGTCTTCTCGATGTTCTTACGCAAGCTAGCCAACTCGGCTCGGGCACGAATCATCTTGGGATGTTTCTCCCCGAAGTTTTGCGCCATCTCGGAAATCTCCGAGATAAGCTTGATCTCTTGTATCTTGAGACCCTGCACCTGGGAATTACGGGCTACATCGGGAACCGTATCAAGCGAGACACCCTTTTTCATCACAAGCTGTAT
>JAFDDO010000001.1 GCA_019310825.1 Deltaproteobacteria bacterium
TGTCAGGGAGGCCTCTATTACTGTTGTAGCAGTTTCTTCATCTCGAGTTTCGCCTACCATTATCACATCCGGATCTGCCCTTAAAAAGGCCCTGAGAACCCGGGCAAAGGTCAGGCCAATATGGGGTTTCACCTGCACCTGACGCAATCCCTCCTGCATGATTTCTACAGGATCTTCTACTGTCCAGATTTTTTTCTCAGGCCGATTTATATGGCCAAGTGCAGAATGCAGGGTAGTTGTTTTTCCTGATCCGGTAGGACCAACTGCCAATATCAGCCCATACGGCAATTGCAAAAGCTGTTTTATTTGCTCTAGGTTTTGATCAAGAAGCCCTATGCGATCAATCGGCATGGCATCGGAAGAGGCCAGTAACCTGAGTACGGCATCTTCGTTGCCATCAGTTGTAGGAAGTATGGCTACACGTAATTCCAAGGGCCTACCAGAGCGAGTCTTGAATTTTATTTTTCCGTCTTGAGGCAGGCGTTTTTCGGCAATATCAAGGTTAGACATGATCTTGATTCTGGATATCATGGCCCGCTTGTAGTTATACGGAATGGTCTGATAGCGCATGCAATCGCCATCAATCCTGAAACGGACCAGGGATCCCCGTTTGCCTGCCGAGGATTCAATGTGTATATCAGAGGCCCTGCGTTGGAAGGCATCCTCTATAATTTTATTGGCTATCTGGACTACTACACTATCAGCTTCTGATGCTAAGCTATCATCCTCCTCTTCCTCTAATTCAGTGTCCTCATCAACCAGATCCAGTTGCTCAAATACGTCATCATCAGATCCTTCTACGGAATATTTTCCATAGAAATAGTCTATGAATCTGTTGATATCTTCCTTTAGGGAAACTGCAAATTGAAAGTTTTTGGCCTTAAGAACCCTTCTGATATTGTCTGTCTTTGCTAAGTCATGGGGGTTATCCAGTGCAACTATAAGGACCCCTGATTTTTCGCGAATCGGTGCACAAAAATTGGTCCTGAAAAAGTGTTCTTTGATCCCACGCACACAAGATGGCGTGGTTCCTACTTCCAGTTCGTCAAATTCCACAAAGGGACATCGATAGTATTCGCTAAGGGAGCGGCCGAGTTCTGTTTTGTCTATGCCAAACTGGTTTAGCAGAATACTTTCTATGGATTGCTTTCCCTGTTTGGCCAGCTCTTTGGTCCTGCCAAGTTGTTCTTCAGAGAGGAGCTGATTACGAATCAGATAATAGAATCGGCCATACTTCTGAGCGTTCTGGGAAAGGCTCTCAAGCCTTTGTTTGGCGTTTCTAAAAGCAGGATCAAGACGGATGATTTGTTCCAGCGCCTCAATGGCCTTGGGCATCGCACCGGTTCGTTCATGGGTAAGTGCCAGTTGATATAGTACATCCAACCTTTCGTCCTTGGAGAGTTGTGTGTCCTCAAGCGATTCCTCTAAATATTCAAGGGCCTCAAAGGGCATATCCACCTGTAGATATGATTCCCCAATTTTCGATCGAATCACCCCTGGCCTGTATTCTGCTTCAAGTAAACTTTTTAGTTCTTCTATAGCCTCCGGATGAAAGCCCGCATCTATCAGACCCATACAACTACTGAATTTATTATCCTGATATTCTTTAAGGTCTTCAGGTTTAAGATCTTCAGGGCTAGTAGTGAAATCCTTTTCCCCTGATGGGACTGTTCCCATGCCATCAACCTGAAGTTTTTTCAGGCGGGATTCTATTTCACTATGGAAAGGATGAGATTTATCACCTGTCAGTTCCAGAAGCTCTAAACAAATAAGACGGGCTTCTTCATTAAGACCTTGGCTATAATAAAGATCGGCTTCTGCCAACATGGTTTTTAAATTGTCCGAAGTTGAAGCATGATTATTCATTTGTCAGTGTATTTAAAAGGCTTTCCAGCGTTGCCACGGATATTTGTTTGTCCTCTATCCTCAGGTTACCAACCCATTGTCCATTATTCTTTGCGGACGGTTCCCAGGAACACTCAGGAGTTACAGAAATGGTTTTTAACGTAGTTTCCAGCATAAGGACCAGTCCTTTATCTTCACGGAATAGGACTAATACAGTCGGATTGTCTGACGGCTGAGAGTGACTGGAAGATGAAATCGATTTTTGTAGTACTGGAAATTCGAGTTTTATAAGCTGTGATTCTTTCTGATTCGACAATTTTCCCTGCATCAATGGCTGAATTTTTGTCCATGGCCAAGCCTTGAGCTTCTTTAATTTAAAAGTTTTCAGCTTATTAAGTCCTTTTTTTGTCCAGCGGGGGGCGGTCCCTGCAAATGCGACATCTTCAGGGACAAATGCAACTTGCTTTTGGTCCCATTGGCCAATTACAAGTTCATGCCAAGGGCAGGAAATCCTCACTGAGGGTGTTTCTTCTTTATCAATTTCTATGGTAATGTCTTCGGCTCGTTGAGCAGCATAATCACGCACACCAGAAGATGGATCGTAATCGCCGGTTAATGCCTTTTCCAATATTTTCTTTTGTTCTTCAATCCTATCTTTAATATTTTGCTGAAAATGATGTAGCTTTTCCATCCCCTGAGTTTGGGCAAGGAGCTTTTCAACTGGTAAAATGTAACTTATACAGTCATCAAGGATTTTGATATGGGATTTGACTACACTTACAAGCACCGAGTGCTCAAGGAACTCCGACTCAATGGCCGCTGCCTTTTCTTGTATGTCCGCCTCTAAAATGGAATCATTGATCTGTTCCTGTTGATCGGAAAATTTTTCTTTTTGGGAAGTCTTCCGGACTTCATCTTCAAACCCTGGTTCAAGATCATCGACATCTTCAATAAGGCGTTCCAAAACCGCCTCCTCGGGCACTTCGTGGGCAACTTCAGGCACATCCATGTCTATGGCTGATTCAAGCTCTTTTTTGGCGAATCTAAAGAGTTCCTCTTTAGCCTTTGGGTCCTGCCCCTCGTTCCAAACAAGGTTTTTGAAAGTGTCAAGGCCTCTCTGCAGAACTTCGGGGCCGGAAGTAGGCATTTTTTCAGGATGGTCCGCAATCCCTTCAAGGAGACTTATCATAAGATTGAGCAATTCGTGAAGATTTTTGTCTGCCCCTATCTTTGGACTTTCCCGGATTAACTCTACCATGTTTTTGGCTGATACTGCTTGTGTCTGAGTGACTTCCCACTCCAGGGTCAATAACAGTTGGTTAAGTTGGCTGAACTGTTGTTCCAAATTGACCTCTTCAGTCTCTTTCTCCTCAAAATCAGGCTCCCGACCTGAGCCTAATTCCGATATCTTTTTGTCAATGGTATTTTCTATCTGTTCAGCAGGAGCTTCCATCTCTATGGTATCTGAGAGCTTTATTCCATCAGGCGACTTTTCTTCCTTGCCTACAACCTGAGAGGACTGCCCTTGATCTGTTTTAACTTGCGATAACTCTCTAACTTCACTAGTTAAAGGATCTATTTCTATCTGTCGTGATGCACTAAATAGTTCGTCAATAGTACTTTCTACGTTTCTAGCGAAGTCTTCGGGATCAGGAATTATTTTTGTCTGATCCATGGCTTTTCTCCTTGAATATTTTATATTTCAACAACTAACCTGACGCAACTATTCACTCCCTGCCAAGGCAGTGTAAACGGTTACAGCCTGAGAATGTTTCCTCAGTGATTTATTGAAAGATGCTTTGTTGCCACATAGTGGATGGTCCTCTTGCTTATTTCTTTCAGGGTTTCAAAGACCCCTATTCCTTTAATAGCTGCTGCTTCAAAAACTTTTGTATTAAGTTCGCTGTTCAGGTCTACTTCAAGCTCTTCTTTAGTCAGCGTCGGTATGGGTGTCGGCACAAGATCACATTTGTTGAATTGAAGAACGATTGGGATTTCTTCCGTAGTTAAATTATACTCAAAAAGATTGCGGTGTAGATCTTGGAAACTTTCCCTGTTCTTTTCACGACGTACTTTAAGACAGTCAGCAACAAAGACCAGACCATCCACACCCTTGAGGACCAGTTTCCTGGTAGCTTCATAAATGACCTGGCCTGGCACTGTGTAAAGCTGGATTCTTATATCAAAGCCATTTATTTTCCCCAAATTTAAGGGAAGGAGGTCAAAAAAAAGTGTCCTCTCTCCTTTTGTCTCGATAGTCAGCATTTTGCTTCGGGCTTGATTATTCATGGCATTATATATGTAGAGCAAATTCGTAGTCTTCCCGCATCGTCCGGGACCGTAGTAAACTATCTTGCAGTGTATTTCCTTTTTGCTGAGATTTATTAACGCCATATTTAATTATTTTGGCCAAATGCCTTTTCTATGGTTTTTGCCAATTGTGCCACTCTTAGCCTGACCAAACCCAGAGAGACATTCTCGCCAAATATTGTTACAAGAATTAAATCAGTACTTATTCGTGCAAAGTGTATGCTATCTTTTTTCCCTTTGTGAAACAGGAGTGCAAAATCGTCTTCTCCTATCAGCTTTGCAATTTGTGAAGTGACACCAAAGTTGGCTGCTGCCAGCGCAGCAAGAGAAGTCGTGTCAAGATCGCAGGTTCTATGCCCGCAAGCAGCCACAACATTGCCAGCTTCGTCAATCAGAATAACAGTATTAACGCCTGCTTTAATAAGGACATTCTCTATCTGTATTTTGGTCTCTTCCAGGACCGATGTAGTCAACACTAAATCAGCCATGGTTAATTTCCCCAAAAAAAGAAAAGCCATTCTGTATCAAAGACACATAAATTCTCAATTGAGACTCCTGGATTTAAGGTTCTAATGCCTTTATCGACCAGATCATTTAGGATGTTAAGGATTTCTGTGGCGGGTCCGTTTTTTCTGATCGTAGAAATTGCATCTGAGTATTACCTTGCATTAAACTCAGCGGTCAACAAATAACTTATAGCCAGATCGAGGTGTTGGATTCCAGATAGAGCCAGGGATTACTATAAATCAATTTGTTCAGAAAATTTGGCATAATTTTGGTCTGGATAGACGCCTTGAACATCCTAAAACGACCATTTTGCCTCTTGTCCCTGACCGATTTTCGTCAAAAAAAGTTTATTTTAACTGCACGAAATGCCTAATTGCATGGTTTGGACAAACGCGTAATGCTCCCGTTTTGATCCAGGTCCAATGAGATAGATATGGTTGAGACTAGTAGATCTGCTTCCTGGGCTTGTTGGTGATGATAAGGTGACCGAACCAGGAAAATCATGAGGCTCTCGCAAAATTCTGTCTTCGGTCCGATGGATGCGTTGCTCGTTGTCAAAAGTGCTCACGTATTCAAATACACTCCACGTTTTTTCCAGAATGAGTGTGTACCCCTCTTCAATTATCAAGAAATTGAACTTAATGGTCGATAACAAATTAAGATCAGAAAGAATATCTCATGGAATTTTTTATTTGATGCTTGAAGTTAATGTCAAGGGAGTCAAAATGATTGAGCAAACTAAAAGCAGAGAAGGGTTGATTTTCAAGACTGTAGAAAGCCGTTTAACTTCAGGACGATTTCAGCATTGGAAGACAAAATTAATGCGCCAGGCTATGGAGGCGAACAAAGAGCTGTGGCTGATCTTGTCCATGTTTTCTATCATTGGCATCATGAATTATCTATTGACCGCCCAGCAGATGTTGCTGCAGCTATACGTCATGCCTACCATTTTTTCCGCCTATTTTTTCGGACGTCGCCATGCCGTTCTGACCGCAGTGGCCAGCATCTTACTAGTAGGTCTTGTTTTATACTTCAACTCAGATCTGTTCAAAGAGATGGAACAATTCAATTCAGTAAGCGGCCAATGGTATGAAATCATGGCTTGGGCCAGTATGTTAGTGATCATTGCATATTCAATGGGTACTCTCTATGAACGTCAGGCATCACAGATGAGTGAACTCCAGAAGACCTACCGGGGTCTTCTGGTAATTCTGCGCCATTTCATTTCCAAAGATAAGTATACCGAAAACCATTGTTATCGCGTTTCGATCTATTCAGCTAAAATCGCTACCTACCTCGGACTCGCTCCTCCACAGATTGAAACGGTTCGTGCCGCTGCCTTGCTCCATGACATTGGAAAAATCGATATCGGCCGGGAAATTCTTTACAAGGCAGCGCAATTAACCAGGGAAGAGCGTGAAACAATGAAAAAACATGTGGAACTGGGTGCTGATATTCTGGATTTAGTAGAAGCTCCCCTAGGCAAGATTATTCCTATCATTTTGGCTCACCACGACAAACATGATGGATCGGGCTATCATCCGATCAACGGAGAGAAGATCCCTATAGAGGCTAAAGTCCTCTCCGTGGCAGATGTATATGATGCCCTGGTAAGCGATCGTCCTTACCGCAAGGCATTATCTCCATTTGAAGCCAAGGAAATCATCATTAAAGGTTCGGGAAAGGATTTTGATCCCAAAGTCGTCGATGCTTTCATCGGAGTTTTCCAAAATGGAGAAATGGAAATTCCAAACCTGATGATTTAGTATTTTTTCGGCAACATGTATTAAGACAACATCAGGCTGTCAACCGGAAAATGAACAATTATATCAGGAACTCTTCCACCTTCCTGGCAATGCTTTCGGCATCAAGGCCCTGAAGGCGATACAAGTCATCTGGCTTGCCCGAAGAACTATAGTGTGTCACTCCTATAGTGAGGAGCTGCTGGTGTGCGCCTGCCCTCACAAGTTCCTGCGCCACCACGGCCCCCAAGCCTGTGTGGGCCACATGGTCTTCAACCGTTATGAGGGGCCCTTTCTTAGCTGCCTCAAGTATTGATTCTCTGTCTATGGGCTTGAGAGAAGCCATGTTGAGTACCCCTGTTGACAGGCCCTCTGAGTCGAGAATTGACCATGATTCGAGAACCTGGGATGTGGCTGAGCCATAGGTAAGAAAAGTGGCCTTATCTCCCTGTCTCAACCAATCTGCCCGCCCAGGCTGAAATACATAGTCCGCATCGTAAAATGGTTTTCCATCCTTTGTGGTAATAATTGACAATTTAGACCTTCCCATACCCACAAAAACATTGCCCGGATTGGTAGCCACATAACGGACTATCCTGTCGGTTTGATTTGGATCTGCCGGCATAAATATGGAGAAGCCAAAAAGGTTATTGAAAAGTCCCACATAGTCAAGACTTTGATGGGTGGGGCCATCTTCTCCCACGTCTAGTCCCAGATGAGTAGATACAATTTTAAGATGGGTTTCATTGAGGTCATTTAAGCGGTGCTGGTTGTAAGTCTCCGCTACAGCAAAGACACCAAAGGTACTGAAGAAGGTAGCTAATCCCTCCCTGCTCACTGCTCCAGCACAGGTAGCTGCGTGGTGCTCTTGTATGCCTGTCTCTATGAAGGTGCTTGGAGAAACGCTGTGAAACCCTTGCATCTTTACTGATCCTTCCAGATCACAGCTAAATCCTACAATCTTTGGGGCAGAACCAGGAACATTGTTCCTTTGGGCTAGATCCTTTAATGCTGCGCCGTATGCAGAGCGGCAGTCTGTTTTGTTTTCAGTACCGTAGACAATAGGTTTTCCAGAATCAATAGATGGATAATTGATTTCTGGTTTTTTGTTAGTGCCCTTTATTTTGTGTTCAGTCCTGTTCTTTGACCACATCTCAAGTAGGCCCTGATCTTGTCCTAGTTCTCTCAAAGCTGCATGGGCATCATCCTTTGGCAGCGGAGCCCCATGATACTTTGCCTTATCCTCCATAAAGGAGATACCTTTTCCCATGACGGTACGCGTGATCAGAACAGTGGGGCGGTTGGGTACAAGGCCGGCATGTGTCCACGCCCTCTTCAGGGCCTTGAATATGGTCTGAAAATCATGGCCGTCCGGCACATACAATACATTCCAGCCTGCGGCAGAATATTCATCCCTTACACGGACAGGCATGACATCTTCAGTAGAACCTCCAATCTGGAGATGATTCCTGTCGACCACACCGATCAGGTTCCCTTGTCCGAACTTTGTTGAAAAACGTCTGGCTTCAGCTATCTGTCCCTTCTGCTGTTCTCCGTCGCCCATGAGGACGATTGTTTTGCCCGGCCGATCAAGAAGATTTTGGGCAAGACATATGCCTGTACCTACGGAAAGACCCTGGCCAAGATTTCCAGTATTCCACTCAATTCCCGGCATGGTTCGTTCTACATGGCCGGCACAGGGTGAACCGGCGCGACGAAACTCGGTAAGGAAATCTTCCTCTGAGAAATAACCAAATTCAGCAAGTACGCTGTAGACACACGGAGAGATATGCCCGATGCTGGTCACGGTCTGGCCAGAGGGGTTCTGCCGGACGATGTTTGATTACGCTGTAAAGGACAATCAGGGTGTGCAGAGAAGAAAGAGAGCCACCGGGATGACCGCTTTTTGCAAGGGTAGTAGAAAGAATAATGCGCGTGGCACATCTGTTCCACATGGCCTGTAGCTCAGAAATCTGTTCCTGTGTAAGTTCGTTTTGTTTTTCTATATCTATGTAAAACATAGGCATGCTTCACTACAAGTCAAAAGTAATTAACACTTTGTTGATCTTGTATTTTGACAGTAAAATTTGAAAACTAAAATTTGAAATTGAGAAAAATACAAAGATATAGACGCGTTACCTAATTTCTAATTTCAAATTTCCAGTTTCGACAGCGGTTACTTCAGTAATGTTTTATTTCTTATCCTTTTTGTTCTTGGATTTTACCTGGTTATCATAGGCTTTTATGACCTCCTCCGTAATATCTACATCAGAGTTAATGAAATATATACCAGGCATGTTTTTGTCCAGAATGAGCGTGTATCCACCTTCCTCACCAATATGGCTCACAACCTTTTCCAGTTCATTGAGTATTGGCTCCATGCTTTTGGTTTCTGCCTGGCGCATTTCAAACTGAGCATCCTCTTTTTCATCTTGAAGATCCCGAAAAGCCTTTTTATATTCGCGCTCCTTTTCTGCCCTGGCAGCCTCGTTCATTAAAGGACCTTTTTTTTCAATGTCTTCCTTAAATGCATTGATCTCATCCTGTTTATCCCTGAGTTGTTTCTGCAAATTTGTAAGTTTCTTGTTGAGCTTCTCCATGGCCTTTTGGCCGGCCACGGATTTTCGTACCACTTTTTGCATATTGATAACAGCTATCTTTGCCTGAGCTGTTTCTCCAGCAGTTACACTACAGCACAGGACCGCGGTCCACAAAAAAATAAGCAGCACAGGTATTAAGCTTAGGCGACCTTTCATAAGACAATCACTACCCCCTGAGCCCTTTCATAACTCCCATGTCCTGCCATAAGGCTATATCGCCCGTTGGTGAAAAATGCCGACAAACTTTACAGCTTGCCATTGAACAAGGCTAAGAGTTTTTTCAAAAGGCACTTTTGCAAAATAATGACCACAGCGTCGCCATGCAGCGCTTGGTCAACGTTTCTTTGGATATCAAAACCTTTTAGACTACTTTATGAGAACAAAGTCATCTCTACGGTCTTTTGCCCATGCTTCTTCGTTTTGTCCTGGATCCAGAGGCCGTTCCTCACCAAAGCTCACAGTTCCTATACGATCCGGGTTTACACCCAGATTGACAAGATATGCCTGAGCGCCTTTTGCCCTTCTTTCCCCAAGAGCCAAGTTATACTCATTTGTACCACGCTCATCACAGTTACCCTGGATTTCGATCATGACATCAGGATGATCAAGCAGGAACAGAGCATTCTCTTCCATTATGGACTTCATGTCATCACGGATGTGAAAACGGTCAAAGTCAAAGTATACGGGGTGCATGGGGGCGCTGGTTCTGCCCTCAGAAATAGTCTCTCCAAAGCCGGCGGTAGCGCCCATAGCTTCGCATGGGATTTCTGTCTCACCCATACCAACTTCAGCAATACCGGGCATTCCTTCAGGCCCTACGGCCGATTCCCCGATCTGCTCAACGACAAGTGCTTCTCCTTCTCCGCCTCTAACTGGTTTTTTACCACACCCGGCCAAAAGTCCCAGGCTCAATATCGAAATCAGCGCCAGCAAACAAAATTTTACTCCCACATTTCCCCGATACATAAATGCCTCCCGCAAAATGGTTTTTAGTCATACCATGCAACTACAATAGAATTACACTTAAAATCCACAGATTATGCTCCACTTTAGCAGAGGGGAAACAAAATTCAACCTGTTTTATTTACCAATAATGATAATTCAAAAATTGCGAATTTAAGAATTAAAGGTGCTTTTTTGATTATAATCACTCAATTTCTCAACCCATCCATTTAGCCTTTTGAAAGAGCCTCGCTTTATCCCGAATTATGCAGTTGCCGGGTTTGCCGAAAATGAGAGGCGGAGGTTGCGTAGACGCACTTTGGTACTTCAAACACCCGACAATAAAGCAGATTCGGTGAAATCGGCAACTGCATAATTTGGGTTTATAATCCGGTTCCTCTTTAAGCACTTCAAGGAAGATAGGCCAACTTGGTGCCACTTATATATGATTTAATACCGTTTACGATCCCCTCGGCCACGCGGTCCAGATAGTGGTCACTTTTGAGGCGTCCCTCCTCTTTCCTGTTACTGATAAACGACACTTCAACAAGAACAGAAGGCATCCTTGCACCTATCAGGACAAAAAATGGGGCCTGTTTGACTCCTTTGCTTTTCACATTGCTATATTCTTTTCTGAGGTTACTTACAACTTCCCTCTGCACATAACTTGCGAGGCGTGAGGACTCATCGACCTTGGTGTTTTTCATTATGTCGTTGAGGATGTGCTTAAGATCCCCTATTCTTTTAGTGGATGTAGCATTTTCTCTGGCTGCCACCCTCATGGCCTCTTCATCCAGCGCAAAGTTTAAAAAGTAGGTCTCAACTCCACTAGCTCTCCTACTGGGAGCTGCGTTTGCGTGAATAGACACAAAGAGATCGGCTTTTCTGGCGTTGGCAATGGCAGTCCTCTGTGTAAGTGGCAGGAACCGATCTTTTTTTCTGGTTAGGATAACCTGGCAGGCAAGGTCTTTTTTTAGTCGTGAAGCCACTTTCTTCGCAATCTTGAGCACAACGTCTTTTTCCCTCAGGCCGGTAGGCCCGATAGCCCCTGGATCCTTTCCGCCGTGGCCGGCATCTATCACCACTCGTTTTACACAAAGGCTTAGCTGTTGCGCGAGAGAAAGACCATTATCTTTTAATTGGTCCTTGGTCTTTTTATGTATTTTTGAAGACTGGGGAGTGCAGGAAGGCCTCTTGAAATAGCTCTCTCCAAAAGCGTCCACCACCACCCTGAAGGGGTCATCAAGATAAAAAATCTTTGTCTTATGGGTCTTCCTGAGGTCAAGTACCACCCGGACTGTACCATGTTTGAACTGGGCTACTCTCACTCTTTTGAGTAGCCCATCCTGTATAGAGATGTTGCTCTTGATGTTTTTCCCTATACGGGCCGGCTTAAGGTCTAAATAAATACGTTCCGGAAGGTGTTCGGCCTTATTGGCAGGGAGATATCCCTTCTTAAAGGATACAGGGCCTGCTGTGTCAATTACTACCCTGGTGTAGTCCGAAGCAGACCAATGCCTCACCTCCCTCACAGTAGCAGGTTTTGTACCTGGAACAATCCTCGGACTGGAGAAACCGGCGGGTCCTTTTTCCTTCTCATAATATGTTGTCAGTTTTGAAGATTTTATTTTCTGCTGCTGTTCAGGACCTAGAATTTTCAACTTGTTTCCGGCAATCCTGGCCTTGTCTCTTTTGGGATATTCTTCAACTATACGTTCCCAAGCCTCTCGGGCCAGCCTGATATTTCCGGTACGCTTGTAAAGGTCGCCGAGGGCGCAGAGGGAGTCATCTGCCAGGCGGCTTTGCGGGAATCTCTCAGTTAGGACCTGATATCGCTCAATGGCCTCTTTTATATCCTTCCTGGCTCCTGAGTATCCATATAATTCACTGTAGCAACAGGCCATCATGAAGAGGGCTTTGGGGGCAACCTTCTTGTTATTGGGATAGGTGAGATAGACTTTCCTGAATTTCTTAATTACCCGAACCCATGCTGTTCTGTGAGTGCGAAGTCGGGAATTCCTGGCAAGGCGATCATATTCAGATTTGGCCTGACGATAGTTGTATTCAGCCCTGCTTACAGCAGAGTGCCTGGACTTTTTTGCGTGTGCAGAGTCCATGGCAATGAGCAAAAATGTACCTGATAGAAAAGCAATAATAAACAGAGACATAAAAAACCGTCGTTGGACGCAGTTATGCTCAGATACTAATAGGCTCATAACTTCAGTAATCCGTGCTCTTTTGCATTTATTTGCGGTTTCATGTTGTCTTTTTACTTTTTTCTGCCATGGATTTAAGCTCTGCTAAGTAGTTAATGGCTTCAAGAGGTGTCATGTTATTGATATCGGCGGAGAGTAACTTTTCTCTGAACTCAGCTCCCTGATCAATGACAAGTGGTAGGGGCATCTGGGCCGGATGCTGCTGCTTAGGCCTCCTTTTCCATACAGGGCCAGCAGGAATTTCCTTTTTGTCCTTAGAGGTCTTCTTTTCAATACCTTTCAGGATCTCCTTGGCCTTTTTGATTACTGACTCAGGTACACCGGCCAGGGCAGCAACCTGGATTCCGTAACTGCGGCTGGTGAACCCATCCACCAGCCGTCGCAAAAAGACTATCTGATCCTCCCACTCCTTAACAGCTATATGCATGTTGCGCACCCCGTCGTGTTTTTTGGCCAGGTCTGTCAATTCATGATAATGAGTGGCAAAGAGAGTTTTTACTCCCTTTTTGTCTTTGTACAATAAATTTTCAGCCACTGCCCACGCAATGGCAAGGCCATCGTAAGTGCTTGTCCCACGGCCTATCTCGTCCAGTATTACAAGACTCCGGCTTGTGGCGTTATGAAGGATATTTGCTGTCTCATTCATTTCCACCATGAACGTACTTTGGCCCCGAGTCAAGTAGTCTGTAGCACCTACCCGTGTGAATATCCGGTCCACCACACCTATCAGCGCCCTTTCCGCCGGGACAAAACTTCCCATCTGAGCCATTAAGACAATAAGGGCGGTCTGCCTGAGGACCGTGGATTTACCGGCCATGTTCGGCCCGGTTATAATTATGAGCTGAGAATCACGGTGGTTCAACTCCACGTCGTTTGGAACAAAACCTTCCTTCAGGGTATATTCTATAACTGGATGTCTGCCTTGGCGTATAAATATTCTCCTGTCGTGATCCAGCTTTGGTCTCACGTAGTTATAGCGTTCAGCCGCCTCTGCAAGGGAAGACAGGCAGTCTATTCTTGCCAGTGCAGCAGCTGTGTTCTGTAGGCGAGTTCCTGCTTCAGCTACTTGAAGCCGGATCTCCAAAAACAGCTCGAATTCAAGGGCCAGCCTATGGTCTTGGGCAGTGAGGATCTTTGATTCTATCTCCTTTAGTTCCGGAGTAATATAGCGTTCTGCCGCCACAAGGGTCTGCTTCCTGATGTAATCATCAGGGACAGTGTCGGCCCTGGCCTTTGAAACCTCAAGGTAATAACCAAAGACCTTGTTAAATCCGACCTTGAGAGATGGGATGCCGGTCCTCTCCCGTTCTCTGGCTTCCAATCCGGCTATAAAAGACCTGCCATCTCTCTGGATATGAATGAGCTCATCAAGTTCTTTGTTGAATCCCTCCCTTATGAGCTTGCCCTCTCTGAGAAGTACTGGGCAGTCATCTCTTATGGAACGGTTTATGATATCTGCTATGTCCTGCAAGGGATCCAAGGCCATGTGAATTTTAGTCAAATCCCCTTTTTTATCTTTTTTTAAAGAAGGAATTTGCAAGAGACTTTCCAGAGCTTTTTTTATCCCCGGTATTCGAGTAACAGATTGCTTGAGGGCCAGGAGATCTCTCCCGTTAGCAGTGCCAAGGACTGTCCTGGCCACGAGTCGCTCAATGTCATAAACCTGGCGCATCTCCTTTCTTAAATTCTCTCGAACCGAAGGATTTTTTTTGAGTATTTCCACAACGGACAGCCTGCCTTGTATTTCAGCAATATCTCTTGAGGGATAGAGGATCCACTTCTTAAGAAGACGCCCTCCCATGGGAGTTACAGTAAGGTCCAAAACGTCCAACAGAGTACCTTGGCGGCCACGGTCCAAAGAGTTTGACAGCAGCTCCAGATTCTGTTTTGTGGCCTCATCTATGATGAGGTAATCGCTCAGGAGATAAGGTTTTAGATGTTTTATATGAGATGCCTCGCCCTTTTGGGTCTCAGAAGCGTACGATAAAAGCGCCCCTGCCGCCCCGATGCCGGAACTAAGCCCTGTCAGACCGAAACCATCCAGGGAAAGAGTCCTTAAATGCTCCTGAAGGTCTGCTTTAGCCCTGTCATACTGCCACCATACGTCCGGCCTGAAGCTCAGAAAGGTCCCTGGGATGGCCTGTTTCACCCGGACAACAAGTTGTCCTTCCTGCCGGCTCTCCGGCAAGAGGACTTCCGCAGGCTCCAGACGGTGGAGTTCTGTAAGGGCCTCTTCCTCCCTGAGGAGTTCGGTCACCCTGAATTCTCCTGTTGAGATGTCAAGACAGGAAAGTCCCCACGGCTCTTTGGTACTTCCAGGATTTATAGAAATCAGGAAGTTGTTGGTTTTGGCTCCTATGCTCCCTTCTGTAGTGATTAGTCCGGGAGTCATCACCCGAATCACTTCTCTTTTGACTAACCCTTTGGCCCTTTTGGGGTCTTCTACCTGCTCACATATTGCTACCCGGTGTCCGGACTGTACAAGCCTGGTCAGATAGTTCTCAGCTGCATGTACCGGGACACCGCACATTGGAATTCTTTCTTCTTTGTGTTTGTTTCTAGATGTAAGTGTGATTTCCAAAATCCGGGAAGCTATCTTGGCATCATCTAGGAACATTTCGTAAAAATCTCCCATGCGAAAAAATAAAATTGCGTCAGGATACTGGGATTTAATACCCTTGTATTGTTGCAACATAGGCGTGATATTTTTCGTTTTATCTTTTATGTTCTGTGCCATTTGGTTGTTGGATAAAAAATTCAACGTAAGCATATAACCGTTCATACTCACAGACAAGGAGTGAATAATTACTTGAGCATAGCCCTTTGTTACTTTCTATGTTATTTCCTTATTCAAGATTAAGAAAGGGGGTTTTTTATAGGTGGAAGCATCTCCTGAGAAGGTATCTGCCCACAGATCTAATATCAAAGGTATTTTG
This sequence comes from Deltaproteobacteria bacterium, assembly GCA_019310825.1. Lineage (GTDB taxonomy): Bacteria > Desulfobacterota > Dissulfuribacteria > Dissulfuribacterales > UBA3076 > UBA3076. The sequence continues at coordinate 15,099 of JAFDDO010000001.1, forward strand.
GACTCCTTCAAACCGGATTTTGAAAAAATAGAGCAGGTGTTGAACAGACATTTTGCTTCTCATATACCCTTTGTAAATGAAGTAAGCCAGTACATCCTCTTCGCAGGAGGAAAACGTCTAAGGCCATTACTTACTGTATGTGCAGCAAGATTATTCGGTAAAGACGATGAAGCTGTGTTTGATCTTTCAGTAGTCCCGGAGTACCTCCATGCTGCCAGTCTTCTCCACGACGACGTGGTAGATGGAGGTGTGATGCGTCGCGGCAAGTCTCCTGCCTATAAAATATGGGGGAATAAGGCCACGGTCCTAGTTGGTGATTTCCTCTATGCCAGGGCCATTGAGCTTGCCAGCCAGTTTGGGGACACCCGCATAGCAAAAGCCATTGCAGAGACAGTCGCCCTGATGTCTGAAGGTGAAATTATACAGCTCTTACAGGCAAAGACCCCAAGTTTTGACGAGAAGACCTATTTAGAAATCATTAACAGAAAGACGGCCTCGCTGATTTCTGCATCATGTAAAATCGGGGCACTCCTAGCTGGCGCTGGGAAGTCAGAGGTACAAGCCCTCAGCGACTATGGTCTCTATCTGGGCCAGGCATTTCAGATGATTGACGATATCCTTGATTATACTGCAGATGCCAGTGAGTTGGGAAAGGCCATTGGGACAGACCTTGCGGAGGGGAAAATTACACTGCCCCTTGTTGTGGCCATTGACAAGGCATCTTCCAGAGAAAAAGTTCGGTTATTACAGGTGCTCAGGGGCGGCAATCCCTCCGAGAAGGAACTTGTGTGGGTGAAGGATTTGCTGGCCAATACCGGTGGACTGGATTATACACGTAGTCGTGCAAAAGCCTTGGTTGGTATGGCCTGTAAAGGTTTAGAGACTTTTGCTCCAGTAGAAACAAAGGACTTACTCAATGGCCTTGCATGGTTTGTTTTAGAGCGTCGCAAGTAACGTAAGTGAGGGTAAGACAGTGCTGAAATCGACTGGGATTCTTTCCAAAAGTGCTTTAAAGGGCCTTATTCTTTTAGGAGGGACAGGTGCTCTGACTGCAGGCGCATATGAGATCTTTTGCTCTAGGGCCACCTTATGGGGCAGGGTATTAACCCATGGTTCCAGAAATGTACCTGCAATAAGTCTCGTGTTCGACCAAAGCCCAAACCCTTTAACAGAGCCTATTTGCAAACGACTGCATGAGCTTGAGATTCCAGCCACATTTTTCATAGAAGGGGAAAAAGCCAAAAGTAATCCCCGGGCCATGCGCTCCCTGCAGTCCTTTGAGATAGGGATCCATGGAGAAACTTACAGATCGCTTATTTTTCAAAACAAAATGGAATTAAGGCACATGCTCAAGCCCTGCCTAACACTGGCAAACGACATCCAGGGAAGGGATGCCTGCTTTCTTATGCCGCCTCATGGATGGAAGGACCTTCGACTGATAAGGACGGCAAGAGAGCTGGGTCTTTTCGTGGTCAATCCATCCCTTAAGCTCAGTTGGCGTGAGGGAGTCCTTTTTAATACTTCAGTTGAGCGTATTCTGACATATGTGGGACCAGGTGACATAATTCTTGTAAAAAATGATCCTTTGAGATCACCTCCTGAGCCCCTTTTTATTGAACTGCTCACATTATTGATTATTGGTCTCAAAGATAAGGGCCTCAGGATCTGGGGGCTAAGCCCTTTGCTTCGTCTCCATTAATTGCGTTACTTAAATTTTGTATTGTGAGCCATACTGATTACCACAATATTCGATTTGGCTCAGGAAAGTCAGCCTGATTACCAAAATGCATGTCTGCTTAAGAAGATTGAAAGCATAGTCTTTTCAAGTTCAAAAGCCTGCTGGCTCCGGCGATTGTTGTACCATAGAGATAAAGTGGCCTTTGATATTTGTCTGAAAGAAAAATCAACTGAGACAGGGAATCATTTACTATTGTTGAGCCTGTCGCCAGAATGACGTCGCAGGTCTTAAAGAGTTCTTCTGTCATTTCTCCGCCATCCCAGATAGACACTCCATATTTTATTTTATTAATATTATCTCTATCAAGGTCTGTTGCTTTCAGATTTTCCGCAGATAACCTCCTGGAGAAATTATCTATTATTGCCGGCTGGAATCCAACAATTCCAATCTTGACATCAGAGCTATATTTATCGATGATTGTCCTGACCATTTCCTTGGCGCAAGATTCCGGCTCCTTGTCTTTGCAGTGAACAGTATCGTTAATAATACCCACGTACCGCATCAGTGAATTCAACGTAGCGACAAAGAGCGCTCTCTCGCCGTTATCCGTTAATCTTAATTCGAGTATTTTCTCAAGTTTTCCTCTGAAAGTTCTTGGTATGTCAGTAAATGCCTGTCCCAAGGCATTTTTGAAATTCGCCTGGATTAAAGACTCTTTGCCTTTAAGCAGCGGAAAATCTTTCCTTTCTGTCTTGCCTATGGCTTCCTCGGGTGTCAGAATTTTCGCCGTGATATTCACCTCACTTTCCATAAAACCATTTTCTACAGCTATATCTTTTAGCGCTTCTTTCAGTTCTGCGTACATTTTCCTTTTTGCCTTTCACTTAATGTCCACTAGCAGTGTTTTGGAAGATGAACGTCGAACATCGAACGTCCAACGTCGAATGAAAAACGAATATCCAATACCGAACATTAAACAGCTATTTCTGTTTCTTTTCACCCGCCTTGATACTCGTAACGAAAAACGAACTATTCCATTATTCCTCATGCGGGGCAAAAATCCAAGCCTCAATACCTCCCCCTATAAATTCAATGGGTTGTAGAATTTCCGAGACGTTTAATTAACAGCCTTTCTTACATATCATAAGTCTGTTTCTTCATCTTTTCCCATTCAACATTCGATGTTGGACGTTAGATGTTCGATGTTCATCAGTCCATCCGGCATAAAAACAACTTAGCGCTTATGCCTAATGACCTTGTACTTACTCAAACATTATACCACTTAGATTGTGGCTGTCTCAAAATTCAGGCATCTAAGAGCATAGGATCATCAGAACAGGCGTTGACACCTTTACGTCAGATGGTAGGTTGAGCCTGCCTTTTTCTGAGAACAAGCATGGGGAGAAGAAGATTATGCATAAGAAGACAATCTTAGTCGTAGGTTCCGGAGGACGCGAACACGCCCTTTGCTGGAAGCTGGCTTCCAGCCCCAGGATTTCAAGAGTATTCTGTGCTCCTGGAAATGCTGGCATAAGTCAACATGCCGTCTGTGTACCTTTAAAAGTCTCTGACATTAAAGGCCTTGTATCATTTGTCAAAAAGGAGGGTATCGATATAACGTTAGTAGGTCCGGAAACCCCTCTGACTGAAGGTCTGGTAGATAAATTTAACGAACATGGACTTGCAGTATTCGGACCTACAAAAGCGGCTGCTGAGATTGAGGCAAGTAAGGTATTTTCAAAAGATTTACTCACTGAGGCAGGTATACTAACAGGGGCCTACAAGGTCTTTACCGAGCCTAATGCCGCTTTTGATTATATCAAGAACATAGTTGGAGTGCCCATTGCAATAAAGGCAGACGGGCTGGCAGCCGGCAAGGGAGTGTTGATCGCCCACTCACTTGCTGAGGCGGAAGAGGCAATAGATCTCATCCTTTGCAAAAAGGCCTTTGGTAAAGCAGGCAATTGTCTGATAGTAGAGGAATTTCTCGCCGGGGAAGAAGCCTCCTTCATGGCTATAACCGACGGAACAACAGTCCTTCCCCTTGCCACTTCTCAGGACCATAAGCCCATATTTGATAATGATCAGGGGCCTAATACCGGCGGTATGGGTGCTTACTCTCCAGCACCAGTGGTAAGCGGTGCCCTATTTGACGATATCATGGACACGGTTATGAGACCCACAGTAGAAGCCATGGCAAGGGCAAAAAGGCCTTATCAGGGAGTACTTTATGGTGGCCTTATAATTAAAGATGATGTGTTTAAGGTCTTGGAATTTAACTGCCGGTTCGGTGATCCAGAGGCCCAGCCGATCCTGATGCGACTTAGCACTGACCTGATGGAAGTATTTGAGGCAGCACTTGAAGGCAGGTTAAATGAAGTCAAACTTGAGTGGGACCCAAGGGCTGCTGTCTGCGTTGTCCTGGCCTCTGGAGGCTATCCTGGAAGCTATGAGACAGGCAAGGTCATCCACGGCCTGGAAAAAGTGGCTGAGATGCAAGACGTAATGGTCTTCCACGCAGGGACTGCCAAGGATGGAGACCGATTCGTCACATCTGGTGGAAGAGTTCTGGGGATTACGGCACTTGGTAATACAATTCCAGAAGCGATAGAACTTGCATATAAAGCAGTTGGTCAAATTTCCTGGGAAGGCATGCACTATAGAAGGGATATTGGTCAAAAGGCCCTCGGATACACGTCCGGTGCGACCAGTACGCCTGTTTCCTCGCATCTCGGCATCTCTGCCAAGGTAGGTATTGTCATGGGAAGCCTCAGTGACAAGGAGGTTATGGAAGCAGCCAGGGATATCCTGAATGAGTTTGGTATTGCATATGAGTTGAGGGTTGCCTCAGCACATCGCTCCCCGGAACTTACTGCATCATACGCCAGGGAGGCAGAAACTAGAGGAATAAAGGTCTTAATAGCCGGCGCCGGAATGGCCGCACACTTGGCCGGCAGCTTGGCAGCTAATACTATACTCCCTGTAATAGGGGTACCAGTAAACAATTCGGCATTGAATGGACTTGATGCCTTGCTCTCCACTGCCCAGATGCCCCCTGGAGTCCCTGTTGCAACTATGGCAATAGGAGAAGCCGGGGCAAAAAATGCCGCCTTGCTGGCACTTCAGATCCTGGCACTGGAAGATCAGGACCTTGCAAGGAAATTAAAAAAATACAGAGAGGCCCAGGCAAGAGAGATAGAAGAGGTTAAACTTTAAATTAGAAATTAGAAATTTGGTAGAGATAAAATGAGTTTGCGAGTTGGATGTTTACAAACTGACAAAAGAATTATCAGACATGGTCTAGTACGACCTTGATAAGTGGAACAAGAAAGTTCAGAACACCGTGAGCTATCAGATAATACGATCATCTAAAACAGTACAAAAGCATGAAGGCCAAATTTCCAGTTCCTATTTTCTAATTTCAATGTTCAGTGAACGCTTACTTATTTTTTAATTATGATATGGTCCCACCACCTGACCGCCTATTAATCCAACGAGCTGCAGATATAGTGCGGAAAGGTGGAGTGGTGGCCTTTCCCACAGAGACGAGCTATGGGCTCGGGGCCTCAATAAAACACATCGATGCCCTTGAACGAATCTATATAATCAAAAAAAGGCCTAGGCACAAACCACTTTTGATCCTCATTTCAAATATTTCGGATCTTATCCATCTGGTCAACCAAGTTCCGCCGGCAGCAGTTACCTTGATAGAGCGCTTCTGGCCAGGTCCCTTGACCCTACTCTTACCAGCTAAACCTAATCTACCGTGGCCACTCTGTGCAAATACAGACAAAGTGGGGGTAAGAATTTCTAGCCATTCATGGGCACATTCCCTGGTAACAACCCTGGGAAATCCTATGACCGCAACCAGTGCAAATCTCTCAAAATACCCTGCCACCTATAAGGCCGAGGAAGTTGCGGATCAGTTACTATCTTTTCCGCCTGACTATATACTGGACGGAGGGCCCACATCTGGAGAGGCCCCATCCACGATCATAGATGTGTGCACTGACCCTATTAAAATTATACGGGAAGGTGCAATCAACCCAAAAGATATTAGAAGTGTTTCGGCCTGATCGGGAATTCACAATTTTATAAATATGCGCATAATACGTGAATTTTGGTTACCTGTCTTACTCTACTTAGTTTTTCTATCCGGTTATCAGATCTGGAAAGAATGTACTCTGCCTGTTTCTGAAACAGGCAGAAGCAAGATCGTATTAATTCCAACGGGGAGCAGCTTCTCCTCAGCAACACAACAACTTGAAACAGAAGGTTTAATCAAATCCAAAAAGGCATTTTATTGCCTGGCCTGGTTGAAAGATGCAACAACCAAAATAAAGGCGGGAGAATACGAGCTCTCTCCAACTCAAACTCCTGCAGAGATCCTGGATTACTTGGTCCATGGAAAAATCCGCCAATATATCGTTACCATTCCAGAAGGCTATAACCTGTTTCAGATAGATAACCTTCTTGCAAATGCAAAATTGATATCAAAAGATTCATTTCTCAATGTGGCAAGGGACAAAAACATCTTAAGAACTTTGGGTATAAAGGCTGATAGCGCCGAGGGCTATGTTTACCCTGACACCTATCAACTGACCAAGGACGCTACGGCATATGAGATGCTCCGCACCTTTGTAAATCATTTCTGGGAAGTATGGAATTCAGCAAAATTCAGCCGCAGAACAGAAAAACTAGGTGTTAAAATACACGATATAGTAACCATTGCTTCCATAGTTGAAAAAGAGGCCATGCGGTCAAGAGAAAGGCCTCTAATTGCTTGCGTATTTTGGAATCGCCTAAAAAAAAATATGCCTCTCCAGGCAGATCCGACCGTCCACTACGGAATACTTGTGGAAACAAAAGCAAAAAAGCGCCGTCTTAGGTGGAAAGATCTTAGAAAAAACACTCCCTATAACACTTACGTAAACAGGGGTCTTCCCAATGGACCAATTTCAAACCCCGGCAAGGAATCCATAAGGGCGACTCTCTATCCATCAAAAAAGAATTATTTCTATTTTGTTTCAAAAAATAATGGGACACATTGTTTTTCCCAGACTCTGGCTGAACATAATAGGGCTGTAAATAAGTATCAACGCCGGCGCAAATACCGGCCCAGAAAAAAGACCAACCCTGATTCAACACAAACCAATACCCCACTTTGAACCACCACTCTTTTTTTCCTAATCGCTAAATAATTATCAAAAAAACTTTTTCAAAAGTTTCAAGTAGATGATACTTTTATTCGATATAAATATTTGAGGTGACTTATATATTTCTGTCTCAATTTCAGAAATCATCATTTTTAAAAGCAAATTATAGAAAAATAAAGGAAAGCACAGTTTCCATTATATAATATGTTGATGTTTTTTGGTTAAATTATCTCTTAATTATCTTGACAGGCAACCCTTTAGTAAAATATATAGGTATATAGTGGGATAAAGTGGGGGAAAGGGGTAAAAGCAATGTTCAGAGGACGGTCGGCCCATGTCTTGGATGCCAAGGGCCGTCTTAGCATTCCAGCCCGTTTTAAAGAGTTCTTACAGGCAAAATACGATAGCAGGTTGATAGTCACCAACCTGCCCTCTTGCCTCGCAGCTTATCCTTTTGAGGAATGGCGAAAGATAGAAGAACATTTCAGCCAGTTCCAATTTGGACCTCCTGAAGTCGTAGCCTTTAAAAGGTACTTGTTAGGAGCAGCAGCGGAGTGTCCCCTGGATGGCCAGGGGAGAATATTGATACCCCTGAGGCTTCGTGAAGAGGCAGGACTGACTAGAGATGTGGTTCTCTCGGGCATGCTCACCTATTGTGAAATATCAAACAAGGATAACTTGAACAAAGAATTGCAAAAAACGAGGGATAACTTTGACCAGTACAGCAGCGATATCACCTCTAAATTCGGAATTAGCGGCTAGAAAGGAGACTATGCATGTCCCTGTAATGGTCTCCGAAGTGCTAAACGGCCTGTCGTTGAGGCCCGGTGGGATCTATGTTGACGCAACGCTGGGCCTGGGAGGCCATACAGAGGCCATACTGTCAAAGTGCCCTGAAGTCAAAATGGTCCTTGGCCTTGACCATGATACAGAAGCCCTGGAACAGGCCGAATCCAGATTGGCCCCATTTGGGGACAGGGTTCGATTCATTCACAGCAACTTCATCCATCTTCACGATGTTCTCTTGTTCAACAAAATAGAGCAAGTTGATGGGATACTCATGGACCTTGGAATTTCCAGCTTCCATCTGGAAAACAGCAGGAGGGGCTTCAGCTTCTCCAGGGACGAACCTCTTGACATGCGTATGGATACATCTGCTGGTGCAGTGACTGCTGCTAACATGGTCAACAAGCTTCCTGTTGAAAAATTGACCAAGCTTATCCAAACATACGGGGAAGAGAGATGGGCAAAGAGAATCGCCAAACGCATATATGACAGGCGGAAGACAGCCCCGATTCTGAACTCAACGGACTTGGCAGAAGTGGTTGCTAATTCCATTCCAAGGAAATACCATCCACGCCGAATTCATCCTGCCACACGGACCTTCCAGGCACTGCGAATCGCGGTGAACCGAGAGCTGGACAACCTTAAAGAGGCTCTTGACTCACTCCCGTCTTGTCTGAGACCCGAAGGGCGAATGTGTATTATCTCCTTTCACTCCCTGGAGGACCGTCTGGTTAAAATCGCTTTCAGAGAAGATAAAAGATTGAAACCCTTAACCAAAAAACCTCTGGTACCAAGTCGTGAAGAAATGCGAAGTAATCCCAGGGCCAGAAGTGCCAAGCTAAGAATTGCTCAATATATGGAGCCCAACGAGACTCAATTTAAATTAATATGATGAACTTCTTGCAAAACCTGCTTTGGGAGAAAAAAAATGAGTCCTCGATCAGCAACAATTAGAATACCCCAAAGACGTTCATATGTTCCGATGGCACAGAAAAACAGCGCCGGCAGCAGTCTTTCATTCTCAAAAATACTCAAGATAACCCGTCATAAGACCATAGCGCTCATTGCTCTAGCCGCCTTATTAATTCTGGGATTCTGGATCACTCACGAAATCCGAAAAACAGCAAATGACTTAGAGTTGCTTCAGATAGAGAAAGGCCGTCTCAGTGCTCAATATCAGGATTTCAGCATTCAAATGGACCAGATCAAAGCACGCAGCCGTATGGAAAAATTGGGGAGGAAAATGGGACTTCACCCACCCACTGGCAGACAAACAATATTTCTTAACTGATAAAGATCAGAATGAGCTTTCCTTATAAAAACAAGAGGATTTTGTTCCTTTTCAGCCTCGCAGGTCTTGTGATCATTGCTACGTCGTCTGTTGGTTGTTTTTGGCAGAGCAATAATGTTAATAGCGAAGATAACATTGATTCGTCTAGGCTTTCTCAACAACGGGGCAGTGACTACTATTCCCAGCAAAGCCCCCTGTACAAGGGCATAATTCTTGATAGGACAGGAGCGATATTCGCCGTAAGCCAAAAAACAATTTCTGCCCTAGTAAGGCCTTCCAAGTTGCCGCAAGTTGATGATTGGGTACCACGGGTATCAGAAATCCTTGGCCTTGATCACCAAACTTTGGCAAACATGCTTGCAGAGGAGCGGGGCGTTATCTGTCTAAAAGACGGCATTTCCGTAAAACAAGGCCTGAAGCTCAAAGACATGCAGCTTAAAGGAATAGAAATACTGGAAAAATATAAAAGGGTATATCCTTGCGGTTCACTGGCCTCTCCGGTTTTGGGTTTTGTCGATCAAGGCGGCAGAGGCCTTGAGGGAATTGAATACACATATGGCAGCCTTTTAAGCCACACTAGTTTGCCACAAATTCACGCAGGTGGCCATGAGCTTACGCTTACCCTTGAAAAAAACATTCAGTCATCAGCGGAAAAAGAGCTTGGCAGGCAGATGAAAAGGCTTAAGGCCGACAAAGGCTGTCTTGTTATAATGAGTGTTGAAAACGGTGAGATCCTTGCCCTTGCCAGCAAGCCTTCCTGGGACCCGGAACGTTTTTGGGAACTACCTGCGACGAATATTACAAATTACTCTCTGCAAGATAATGTTGACCTGATGGTCCTTGCGCCTCTTCTAAACTGGATGTTTGAACAAAGTAAGCTTCCAAAATCAGAAATCCCGTCTTTGGACGAAATGGCCCACAAGTGTCAATGGGAGATTTTGGGTAAAGGTCTGGTCCTATGGAGTCCCTGGAATGAACAGGAGCTGAAAGATATCGTCTCTTATGACGACATGTCAAGGGATCTCTGGGATCTGGGTTTTGGTCAGTCTACAGGTATTGACCTTCCGGGTGAAGGCCAAGGCAGCCTGTCATCAACCCTGCCAAGGTCACAGAATTGCTTCTTAGGCCGGGCTATCACAGCCAGTCCGATACAGATTCTCAGGGCCTTCTCTGCCCTGATAAATAAAAATATATTGGTGACACCACACGTGGCCCTACAAAGCCCTAATGAATTCCTGACATCTGAGTCTTCTGTGAAGGACCAAAGGCAGTCCAAAATCCCATGGTTAACAGAAAAGCTTATACTCAAATTGCGGAAAAACCTCGCGGTCAGAGGAGGACCTTCTCTTGCGAGCATTAGGTGGGATGAACAGTCTGAGCAAATATCTACTCAATTTCCAGCCCAGGTCACTGCCCTGGGATTCTGGCCCGACAAATCACCCAAAGTAAGTTATATTGTTTTGCTCGACGGCGTAAAAGTTGACCCTCGTGAACGTCGGGGCACCCTAGGACGATCACTAATAGTAGCGAAACAGGCGGCACAAATACCCTTGAAAAACGAATGGCGAACGGTAAAAAGCCAGGAGACCAAAAAAGAACTCTCCAGGATGCCAAATCTTAAGGGAAAATCCGTAAGGCAGGCCTTGGATATTCTGCAAGCCATAGGCATTTCCATCAAACTCAAAGGTGTAGGGACTGTGATCGCACAGAAACCAAGATCAGGAATATCTCTTAATGGTGTGAAGGTCTGCAGCATAACCTGTAAGTGATGTTTGGTAATACACAAAACGAAAGGACATTGCGGGATATGTTAGAAGTGCTGAGACCTCCTGTTTCTATATCACCTGAGCTGGATGACGTAAAAATCAGGGGCATAACCGCAGACTCCAGACAGGTAAAACAGGAATACATATTTGTTGCAATTCCAGGCACTGAATTTGATGGAAGACAGTTTATCAATGATGCCGTGCTGAAAGGAGCATCTGCCCTGTTAATGCCAAGTCAAGATGTACATCGTTACCTCAAGACCGTTCCTGGAGCACTTCCTGTTATAGGAGTGGACGACCCCAGGCTTTCAACCGGTCTTCTGGCGAGTGCCTTTTATGGAAATCCCAGTAAAAAAATGGCCCTTATAGCCATTACAGGCACTAATGGTAAGACTACGATCACATACCTCCTGGAAAGCATTTTCAGCAAAGCCGGGCTGAATCCTGGTGTAATCGGGACTGTAAACCAGAGACATTGTGGCATTGAGGTACCTTCTGAACTCACTACCCCCAATGCTATAAAACTGCAGGAGATCCTGGCCAACATGTTGAAACAAGGGGCAAAGACAGTGGCCTTAGAGGTATCTTCCCACGCCCTTGACCAACAAAGGATCTCAGGATGTAGTTTCGCAGCGTCTATTTTTACCAATCTGGGCCGCGATCATCTGGATTATCATCAGGACATGGAACAATACTTCCAGGCCAAGGTAAAATTGTTTTTGGAGTATCCCTCTGATACGGCAATTATCAACATTGATGACTTGTATGGAAAGCGCCTATGGGAGATATTACAAAAGGAAAAGATCAGTTATGGCCTCAATCCTGAGGCCGAGGTAAGACCCACGTTCCAGACCATTAATATTGATGGAATAACAGGTAAGCTTGCCACGCCCAAAGGGCCTGTTTCTATCAAATCCAAGCTTATAGGTTTGCACAATCTATACAATATCCTTGCAGCAGTCGCGGCTTCAATCACCCTTGGGATTGATCCAGACCATATTCAGACCGGCATAGAATCAATAATGCGTATCCCGGGGAGACTCGATCCTGTGCATACCCCCCAGGGAGTGACCGCCCTTGTAGACTATGCCCACACTCCTGACGCCCTTGAAAGTGTTCTGAACAGCCTTATCAGATTAGGTCCCAAGCCTCTGATTTGCGTAATCGGCTGTGGAGGAGACAGAGACAGGGGCAAGCGTCCTCTCATGGCGAAGGTAGCTGCTTCACTGGCAGATATTGTTGTACTGACCTCGGACAATCCTCGTACTGAAGACCCTCTGGCAATAATCGATCAGATGTTGAACGGCCTCAGAGACCTTCCTCCTTATCACCATGCAACCAAAGCTGAAGTAAAGGTAATTCCAGCCAGAAAAGACGCTATTTTATGGGCAGTAGAAAAAGCGCGGCCTGGTGCCTGTCTGCTCGTGGCCGGGAAGGGCCACGAAACCTACCAGATAATTGGCAACGAACGACTTGCCTTTGACGATAGAGAAATATTGAAAAAGGCCTTTGGGACGAGGGGTAAGGGACAAAGGTCGAAGGTCGAAGGTCGAAGGTCGAAGTCAGAGAGTCAAAAGTCAAAGGTAGAGAGTCTTGAGGATCAGGGATTTCGAATAAAGGCTTCTCAGGTGGCAACGGCTATTGGAGCCAATGTCCTTTCGGGTGACCCGGATACAGAAATCCATGGCATATCAACAGATTCCAGATCAGTAAGAAAAGGAAATATCTTCTGGGCACTTTCAGGGGACCGTTTCAATGGTCATGATTTTGTCCTTGATGTTATAAAAAAAGGGGGCATTGGTGCAGTAATCAGTTCTAGCTTTGACTTTCGAGCTTTGACTTTAAGCCCTCGATCTCGTCCTATCCTATTGCAAGTCCAAGATGTGTTAAAGGCCCTGGGAGATTTCGCAGCATGGTATAAAGAACACCTTGGAATCAAGGTGGTTGGCATTACGGGCAGTTGTGGCAAGACCACTACAAAAGAACTGATTTTCTCGATCCTGGAAAAAAAATGGAAAGTGACTAAAACGCCCGGGAATTTTAATAACCTTATCGGACTCCCGCTCAGCCTGCTTTCGGCCAAATCCGATGATTCCTGGGCAGTTCTGGAAATGGGAACGAACCAACCAGGAGAAATACCCCGGCTGTGTGAAATTGCCCGGCCACAAGTGGGCCTTATTACTACCATACAGCCTGCCCACCTTGTCGGCCTGGGGGGCATAAGGGAAGTAGCCAGGGAAAAATGGAAACTTTGGCGAGCCCTTCCCCAAACAGGTGCGGCAGTGGTGAACCTTGACGATCCTCTGGTGATGGAAGGGGCCAAAGATCTGACGTGCCAGGTGGTGGGCTATTCTCTAACACCTAATCCCCAATTCAAAATTCAAAATTCAAAATTCAAAACTGCAATTACCTGCCTATCATGGACCCCTGGCGAGCATGGCACTCTGCTGGATCTTGATATTACCGGAAGCAGACTCTCTGTTGATCTTCCCCTTATAGGAGGAGTGAACGTGCAAAATGCCGTTGCAGCCGCAGCTACAGGCCATGCAATGGGGCTGACACCGGCCCAGATCAAGCAAGGGCTGGAGGGAGTAAAACCAATTCCGGGCCGCCTTTTTCTGAAAAATTTTGGACCTAAATGGAGGCTGATAGACGATTCTTATAATGCAAACCCAGGCTCTATGAGAGCGGCTCTTGAGGCTCTCGATCTCTGGAGCAGGGGCGAAAAAAAGATAGCGATCCTGGGAGACATGCTGGAACTCGGGGATGCTGCCCACGACTTCCACCAGGATCTTGGACGACTTTCAGCTAATACAGGAGTTGATCTTTTAGTCTTCGTAGGCGAATTTGCAGATGCTGTTTCCAAAACTGCCCAAAAGGCTGGTATTTCGCAAAAGGCTATTCGTATCTTCCCCAACACGGAGGATTTGCTTTCCTGGATAGAATCAGCCGCCCTTGATTGCATGCCCTCTCCAGCAACCATACTTGTGAAGGGATCACGGGCCATAGGTCTTGAAAAAGCAGTGGATGCCCTTATCAGGCATCTGAGAGAGGAATAGGGCTATGCTCTTTCATCTGCTATATCCCCTCCACGACATTTGGCCCGCATTTAATGTTTTTCGCTATATCACATTCAGGACAATATATGCGGCTGTTACTGCCCTCTCAATAATATTGTTTTTTGGGCCTTGGTTCATAAAATCTATGTGTGCAATGCAGATGGGCCAGGTCATCAGGGACGATGGACCTGCAAGGCATCACGCAAAAGCCGGAACACCAAGCATGGGGGGCATATTAATCGTTGGGTCCATCCTGGTTGCCACACTCCTGTGGGCGGACCTAAGGAATCTTTACGTGTGGATAAGCATTTTAATCCTTGTCAGTTACGGCACAATAGGCCTTGCAGACGATCTGTTGAAGATCAAAAAACAGAACAGCTCAGGCCTATCCGGCAGATGGAAGCTCGCCTGGCAAATAGTCTTTGTGCTTTTAGCCGCATGTATAATTGCCGCACATGGTAAGTGGGATACCCATCTTAGTATCCCGTTTTTTAAGAACTTTCAGCCTGATCTCGGAATTATGTACGGTCTTTTTGCCCTGCTTGTGGTCGTTGGGACCTCCAATGCGGTTAATCTGACCGATGGCCTAGACGGGCTTGCTGCCGGCCCCTTCATAATAGCTGCAGCAGTCTACACCCTGTTTACATACCTTGCCGGCCACTCGACTCTTGCCCAATATCTCCAGATTCCTTCGGTTCCCGGCGCAGGAGAACTTGCAGTGTTTTGTGGCGCAATGGTAGGAGCCGGCTTGGGTTTTCTCTGGTACAACACCTATCCTGCAGAAATCTTCATGGGAGATGTAGGCTCCCTTTCTACAGGCGGTGCCCTGGGAACAGTAGCCGTACTCTCAAAGCAAGAAATGCTGCTTGTAATTGTAGGTGGAATCTTCGTAGTTGAGGCATTATCCGTAATTCTTCAGGTCTTTTACTTCAAAACAACAGGAGGCAAGAGGATCTTCCGTATGGCTCCCATCCATCACCACTTTGAGCTTAAGGGATGGAAAGAGCCAAAGGTCATCGTGAGATTCTGGATAATTTCTATATTGCTTGGGCTGGTAGCAATCAGCACGCTCAAGCTAAGATAAAAAAATTAGTGATTTGGTGATTGAAATGTCTGTGTGTGTCTGTGGCTAATGAATTAATGACTGGGTAATTGAGTGGAACTGAAAGGCAAAAAAGTAACAATACTGGGCATGGGGGTATCCGGCCAGGCAGCTGCCGGATGGATCGTCTCTCAAGGGGCACAAGTCATATGCAGTGACTTAAATCCCCTGGAAAAGTGGCCTAAGGGCCTGGCGGGCTGGTGTAACAAAAATGGTGTTGTAATAGAGACAAAAAAACATAAGGTAGAGACCTGCCTCTCATCCGACCTGATAGTGGTTAGCCCCGGTGTTTCACCTGTAATCCCTGCCCTTGAGGCAGCACGCAGATCCAATATCCCTGTGGTTGGTGAAATGGCCCTCGCGGCATCCTGCTGGAAAGGACCTCTGGTTGGCATCACCGGCACAAACGGAAAAACCACTACCACGATGCTTGTGGATGAAATGCTAAAAAAGGCCAATGTGCCTCATGTAAGGGCCGGGAACATTGGAACACCATTATCAGCATTTATTGAAGAACATACTGAGGAAACTATCGCGGTCCTTGAGATTAGCAGCTTCCAATTGGATTATTTCCCAAGGACCAGATACTTCTCCTTCACTCCTCCAAGGTTCAAGACAACAGCATGGCTCAATCTTGCCCCGGACCACCTTGATCGCTACCAGGACATCAAAAGTTACGGAGATAGCAAGGCGGTAATCTATGACTTCCAAGGGCCTGAGGATTGGGCTATCCGCAACATGGACGACAAGGAACTAGAAGCGTGGAAGTACAGAGGACGTGCTAAAAGGCTCTACTTCGGGATGCTGCGCCCCGGAGTTCCAGGAGCCGGGCTGGACACCTCTTTGAAAAAAATCAACGTCATGTGGTCTGATAATAAATGGGAGGAATATGACTTAGAAAGCTGGTCCCTAAGGGGTCGACATAATATTGAAAACCTGGCTTGTGCCATACTTATGTCACGCCTGGCAGGTGCAGGTGCTGGTGCAGTACAGTCTGTTATCCAAAGCTTCAAAGCGGCACACCACAGACTTCAGTTGGTGGTCCAAAATGGGGGCATCGACTATTATGACGACTCCAAGGCCACCAATGTTGCATCTGTACTTCGCGCACTGGAGTCCATAGATCAGCCAATAGTGCTCATCGTGGGCGGCCGCGGCAAGGGTGAAAATTATGCTTCCCTGGCCGAGGCCACAAAAAAGGCACGTATTCGTGGTACGATTGTTATGGGCGAAGAGGCCAAGGCGCTTGAAAAAGTCCTAAGTAAGGTAGTGCCGGTTATTCAAGTACGTGGAACAAAAAACGGCAAAAAGACTATGAGAAAAGCCGTGGAGGAAGCCACGTCCCTGGCTGAGCCTGGTGATGCCATACTCCTTTCCCCGGCCTGTTCCAGCTTTGATATGTTCAAAAATTATGAAAAACGTGGCGTGGCCTTTCAGGAGGCAGCCAGGAAATTGTGTAATTTGGCGATTGAGTAATTTGGTAATTTTAGGAACGGAATTTTAATTTAAAAACGCAGATGTAAGCAGATTGTGAATTTAACTATGAGTCGAGACACACATAAGCACAAAACGATCACCAAATTATCAAATTATCAAATTATCAAATTAGTGGTGGCTGGTGGTGGCACAGGCGGGCATGTGTTTCCCGGAATGGCAGTGGCTGAGGCCATGGAGTCCTATGGCCGCATAGATATTCTATGGATAGGTACAGGCCGCCCGGTGGAAAAAATGGCGCTTTCAGGACGTAAATGGGCTTACCAAATACTGGAAACAAGGCCTTTGCGGGGCTCAGGCCTTGCGGGGACCATACGCTCTCTGGCTGGACTTCCTTTCTCCACGATCAGGGCTTTTTCGTGGCTCAAATCATTTAGGCCTCATGTAGTACTTGGTGTCGGGGGATATGTCTCCGGGCCCGTACTTCTTGCAGCGCGTATGCTGCGGATACCTGCAGCCCTCCACGAGCAAAACCTTATCCCTGGGCTCACAAATCGTTTGGCCTCTAGATTTGCAAAAACAGTGTTTGTGAGCTTTAAAAAAACTGTAAAATACTTCCCAAAAAATAGGGTAATTTTTACTGGAAATCCCGTACGGAAAAGCATAATTCAATCACAAAAACAAAAATTACCAAATTACCAAATTACCAAATTACCAAATCTTCTGGTTTTGGGAGGCAGTCAAGGTGCCAGATGCCTGAACCGGCTTGCCGGTTCGGCCATAAAGGTTTTGTGGCAATCCGACTTTCATTTGGAAATTATTCACCAAACCGGCAAGCTGGATGTGTCATATGTTGAGAAATTTTACAAGGATGCAAATATTCCGGCCAAAGTGACCCCATTTATCTCCAACATTGGTGAATCCTATTCATGGGCAGATCTAGTTATCTGCCGAGCAGGAGCGAGTACTCTGGCTGAACTCGCAACCATGGGGAAGCCATCGATACTCATTCCCTATCCCTGGGCAACGGAAAGCCATCAGGATGCCAACGCCAGAGAACTGAGTGAAGCCGGGGCTGCCAAATACTTCCTTGAAGGAGAAATCGGTGCTATAAAACTGGCAGGAGAGATACAGTCTTTGCTGGAGGATCCCCAAAAACTCATCAATATGGGAGAAAATGCTCGAAAACTTGAAAAACCCACGGCAGCTGCAGAGATGGCCTCTACACTGATAGAGATGGCTGGACATACTTTTTCATATTCTGAAACAGAAACTAATTCATTGAAAGGTTCTATAGTACGTAACCATGTATAAGAAACAACATATGCATTTTGTAGGAATCGGCGGAATAGGCATGAGCGGCCTTGCACAGGTCCTTCTTAATCTCGGATATAGAGTCACGGGTTCTGATTTGCGTGAGACCGAAATCACCAGGTCTCTAAGAAAACTGGGGGGCACAATTTACAAAGGTCACGCTCCTGAAAATATCCATGGCGCCGATGTGGTGGTGATTTCCTCTGCTGTCAGAGAGAACAACCCTGAGGTTCAGGAAGCTTATTCTGCCCAAATCCCAGTCATACCAAGGGCTGAAATGCTTGCGGAATTGATGCGGCTCAAGAAGTTCGGCATAGCAGTGGCTGGGGCCCATGGAAAGACCAGCACGACTTCTATGATCTCTTCAGTGCTCCGTGCCGGTGGCCTTGATCCAACAGTCATCATAGGAGGAAAGGTAAATGGCCTGGGGAGTAATGCCTGCTGGGGACAGGGAGAATTCCTGATAGCAGAAGCCGATGAGAGTGACGGAAGCTTCCTGCGCCTTACACCAAGCATAGCTGTAGTAACCAATATAGACAAGGAACACCTGGACTATTATTCAGACCTGAATGCCATAATTCGGTGTTTTCTGGACTTCATAGACAAAATCCCTTTCTATGGTCTTGCCATACTCTGTGGAGATGATCCCCGCCTCAGAGAAATGCTCCCGGTAGTAAAAAAACGGGTAATGACATATGGGACAGGACCTGAGTCTGATCTGCAGGCCAGAGATATCACCTTTGAAGGTCTGGGAGTATCTTTCAAGGCATGGTGGCAAAATTCTGAACTTGGCGAGATACGACTCAAGGTCCCCGGACTGCACCATGTAAGAAATTCTTTGGCTGCAATGGCCCTAGGACTTGAACTTGAGATACCTTTTCACAAAATCCAGACCGGTCTTATGTCATATGAAGGTGTAAGCAGACGATTTGAGATATTGGGTGAAATAGAGGGAATAACAGTAGTAGATGACTACGCACACCACCCTACTGAGATACAGGCTACCCTCTCAGCTGCCAGGGCATGTTGGCCTGAACGCCGGCTCGTGGTTCTTTTTGAACCCCACCGCTACAGCAGAACCCAGGCATTAATGGACGATTTCACCACGGCCTTCGGGGAAGCTGATGAACTATGGTTGACGGAAATCTATCCAGCCAGCGAAACTCCCATAGTAGGAGTCAGCGGAAAACGTCTGGCAAAAAATATCAGGGATAAACGTGGTGGACCAGTGCACTATGTAGAGTCCTGCGGGGATCTTCCTCGGGCAGTTGTACCAAGCCTGCAGGAGGGTGACGTGGTAATGACTCTTGGGGCCGGTGCCATAGGGCGTATGGGACCAAAAATTCTGGACAGGCTTAGGACAAAGGAGTCAGCGCTTGCTCTATAAGGATCTAAAAAGGATAGAAGGTCTCCAGGTCAGTGAGAGTATTCCGCTCTTACCGCTAACAAGCTTCCGTATAGGCGGACCTGCGCATCTATTCCTGGCTCCAAGGACCTTGAAGGCCCTTGAACAAACCATTTCTTATCTCAGCAATCGTTTTATATCCTATAAGGTGCTGGGCCAGGGAAGCAACCTGTTGATCAGCGATAAAGGCGTGAAGCTAGTTATGTCCCTGGCGGCTCTAAATCGTATCCACTGCTCTGTAGGAAGCAAATTCGAGCATGAAGACCATCGGCAAATTTCCTCTAACGCCTCTTTACAACAAGGGAGAACATCTCATGGCTATCCCTTTAAGACAGTATCTGTAGAGGCAGGATGCAGGCTGAAGTCTCTTATTTCCTGGTCCATGCGCAACGGCCTGTGTGGTCTTGAGAATCTTTCGGGCATTCCGGCTAGTGTGGGGGGGGCCATATCCATGAACGCCGGCACCAACAAGTGCTTCATGGCAGAAGCGATAGACGCTGTGCAAATTACAGGCCCTGACGGAAGTTGCTGGTTCAGGAGAGATCAACTGCAATTTGATTACAGGACTTTCAGACTACAGGACAAAGCTCTTATCTCTGCCGCAAGAATTCAATTTTGTAAAAGCAGCACTGATCAGATCAGACAACGTATCAGAAACGTGATGTACAAACGGAAAACCACACAGCCTTTGGGAAAACCAAGCGCAGGGTGCATTTTCAGAAATCCTCAGGGAGATTCAGCTGGAAAGCTCATAGACCGATGTGGACTCAAAGGTCTTAGAATTGGGGATGCTGAGGTATCCAAAAGGCATGCAAATTTTATTGTAAACCGTGGAAAAGCCAGTGCCGTACAGGTAATGGACTTGCTGGAAATCATTAAAAAGCGTGTAAAAAAAGAGGCTGATGTAGAACTTGTCCCAGAAGTATCTGTTTGGGGTATGGAAACATGAAAATTAGAAGGCCCTCTTCAGAATTCAGGTCTTCAGTATGTAGCTCCGGCTCGCGGGACAAATCTGCCAAACCGGTATTTTCCTTGTCGTGGTCTATCCACCCTAAAATATTGGTTGGCTTAGCCATAATGTGCATTGGCTTTGTCGGCTTTTTTGTATGTCGATATTGGGCATGTCAATCTGATCTTTTCAGGATTTGTCAAGTTCTGGTGAAAGGCTGCGATCATGTAACAGAAGATGAGATTTTGCAACTGAGTGATGTGACCGCCCAGGACAATCTGCTGTCTCTCGATCTGAAATCAATTGCAACGTCCATAGAGGCGCATCCCTGGATCCATGCCGTTGAAGTTAAGAAAAAATTGCCGGATCACCTAATGATTAAGATCAAAGAACGTACGCCGGTAGCCTTATTGAACTCTGACAAAATGTATTTGGTTGATGAACAAGGTAAAATTATCGATAAGCTTTTAACGAAAGAGCGTTTTTCTCTCCCAATCATTACAGGAATTGATCCTAAAAACATTATAGATCACCAAATCAACAAATCAACAAATCAACAAATCCAAAAGGCCATGGAATTAATATCCATGGCAAGCAAAGGCACAAGAACTCTAGGTGTCAACAATGTTAGCCAAATAGACATAGCCAAAAGAGAAACTTTAGTACTCTATACATCTGACAGCGCTATTCCTTTTTATTTTGACACTAAAAATCTCAGCGCCCAATTCAGTAAGGCGGAAAAAATCCTATATCAACTCTATCGTTCAGGAATATATAAAAAAGTAGCTAAAGTTGAGCTGGATTACGGCCCTGGCCAGGCCCTAGCCAGTCTGAAACATTAGGAGAGGAAATGGTCGAGAAACCCGGTAACATGATTGTCGGCCTAGATATCGGCACTACTAAAATATGTGCAGTAGTGGGTGAGTCCAATGAAAAGGGTTCTGAGATTATAGGCGTTGGGACTTATCCTTCTGTAGGTCTTCGAAAGGGAGTAGTTGTCAATATAGACAACACAGTCGATTCCATACAGAGAGCCATTGAAGAGGCCGAACTCATGGCCGGGTGTGAAATAGGCTCAGTGTTCATTGGCATTGCCGGTAGTCATATAAAGGGCTTCAATAGCCATGGGGTAATAGCTGTAAAGGGTCAGGAGGTCTCCCAGGAAGACGTTGACAGAGTGATAGATGCAGCAAGGGCAGTAGCCATACCCCTTGACAGGGAGGTCATACATATCCTGCCACAAGAGTACATCGTAGATGAGCAGGGAGGGATCCTGGATCCTGTAGGGATAACCGGGGTAAGGCTAGAAGCCAAAGTACATATAGTGACAGGAGCAGTTACAGCTGCCCAGAACCTTATCAAGTGTGCAAACCGCGCAGGGCTCGACGTAGTGGATATAGTTTTTCAGCCCCTTGCCTCAGCCGAAGCAGTCTTAACCCAGGAAGAGAAGGACCTGGGAGTGGCCCTCGTGGACTTTGGGGGTGGTACTACTGATCTTGCTCTATTTACTGAAAGTGCCATCAAACATACAGCTGTGTTAGGACTTGGCGGCAACAACCTCACTAATGACATAGCGGTCGGGTTAAGGACACCCAGTAAAGAGGCTGAACAAATAAAAATACGCAACGGTAGCTGTATCAATTCCATGGTAGATAAAGATCAGATGATAGAAGTCCCCGGTGTGGGAGGACGCAAACCCAGGCTTCTGTCCAGGCATATCCTGTCTGAAATACTTGAGCCCAGAGTGGAGGAAATCTTTACCTTGATTGACCAGGAAATAGAACGGACAGAACTTAAAGAACTATTGGCTTCGGGGATAGTTATAACCGGAGGCTCTGCCCTCCTGTCTGGAATTGCCGAGATTGCGGATCAGGTATTCCAGTTGCCAACGAGAGTTGGCTTTCCACGGCGGATTTCCGGCCTGGTGGACGTAGTTAACGGACCCATGTTTGCCACTGCTGTAGGCCTTGTGCTCTATGGCATGGAACATCAGTCCCAAAAAAAATTCCGAATAAGGGACGGGAATATATTCAACAGGGTAACCCTTCGTATGAAATCATGGTTTAAGATTTAAAAAAATTCCTAACCTGTTCGAGTTGGAGGACCAAGCATATGTCTTTTGAGTTTGTAGAACCAAAACTTACTGCAAGGATAAAGGCAATAGGAGTCGGGGGTGGAGGTGGAAACGCTATTAACAGTATGATAGCCTCCGAGCTCAAGGGTGTGGAATTCATAGCTGCAAACACGGATTCCCAGGCCCTTGAAGTGTCAAGGGCCGGCGCAAAAATTCAGTTGGGTAAAGGGCTTACTAAGGGACTCGGAGCAGGAGCAAAACCTGAAATTGGCAGGGAATCCGCAGAAGAGAGCATAGACGATATCAGGACAATGCTGGAAGGAAGCGATATGGTCTTCATCACTGCCGGCATGGGTGGAGGTACCGGCACCGGAGGGGCCCCTGTTATTGCGGAAATAAGTAAGGAAATGGGTGCCCTTACAGTAGCAGTAGTGACAAAACCGTTTTCCTTTGAAGGAAAACGCAGGATGCGTGTGGCTGAAGAGGGAATAGAAGAATTAAAAGATGTTGTAGATACCATAATAACCATTCCAAACGACCGACTCAAAAACCTTGCCCAACCCAATACTCCCATACTGGAGATGTTCCGAAAGGCAGATGAGGTCCTTTACTATGCAGTAAGAGGC
This sequence comes from Deltaproteobacteria bacterium, assembly GCA_019310825.1. GTDB lineage: Bacteria > Desulfobacterota > Dissulfuribacteria > Dissulfuribacterales > UBA3076 > UBA3076. Next base: position 37,739 of record JAFDDO010000001.1, read on the forward strand.
ATTTCAGACCTCATAGTCCTGAGAGGGTATATAAACGTAGACTTCGCAGATGTTCGCACTGTCACGGCTGAAATGGGGATGGCCCTTATGGGTACTGGTGTTGCCAAAGGACCGCGCAGGGCCTTGGAGGCAATACAGATGGCCATATCCAATCCCTTGCTAGAAGACATATCCATAAGCGGTGCCAGGGGCATCCTCATGAATATTACTGCGAGCAGTTCTACTCTTAGCATGGAGGAGGTAGAACAGTCATCCTCTTTGATTCACGACGAGGCCCATGAAGACGCCAATATCATCCTCGGCACTGTATTTGATGACGACATAAATGAAGAAATCAGAGTAACAGTAATAGCTACAGGTATAGGGCCTGATGCCCTTTCCTTTGGAAAGCACATTGTTACACCTATAGAATCTATTAAGAAAAAAAATAAGATTATAAAACTGGATCATGATCCGACAACCCACATACAAAAGGATCCTATTAGGATATCCGACCACATAAAGAATCCGAGAAAACAAGTATTAGACTTTGAGGGCCTTGATAAAGTGGACACCGATGAGTTGGATATTCCTGCCTTTATCAGGCAAAAGGCGGACTAAGGATTTATAAAGAATTCTAAATTTTTCGACACTTCAATCTTCAATCTTCAATTCCTTAATCTTTTCCTCAGGAATATTCACTTTGATATTTTTGGGTGTTATCTCCATTAATGTAAATCCTTCAGGGACAATGCATTCAGGTTTCACCGAACGGACTCCAGGCTCAAGCCCCTTCACTGAAATCCCAACATATATATCTGTGACCTTGATTTCTCTGATATCCAGCATAGGCCCTCGTAAAGTCACGCTCACTATTCTAGGCCACCATAAAATATCGGACTTGCTAGTTTCAATCTGTACCGGTATATGAGTGATGCGCCTTGTGCCCTGTGCAGGCACTATATGTACAGTGACTTTATATGTTCCCTTCTCTTCAAGTAATACATGGAGTCCCTGTAGATCCAGACCTACCTCCCTTATAATATCATCCGAAGCCCCATCAAGGTCCACGGGGAATGTCCTTATTTCCTTCATAGCCTTTATTATACTTTCAGGCCCTGAAATAACCACTCTAGAAGGAAATACATCCGTGTCTAAGACCTTGTGATATTTAGCAACCATGCCTTTTAGAACAGGCTTTACTGGAAAATCGCTTAACACGAGAGGCTCCAGCACAATTTCAACATTGCTAGGCTGTATTCTAAGTGCTCGAACTGCCCCGGGTAAAGAAAGGCTATCGGGTGATAAGTGAACAGTGGTTTTGCCTGGTGTTGCGTCTTTAAGATCAATTACCCTAAAAACACCCTTAGTAGCCATGGCGCGAATCATGCTACGGGGGCCATAGACTCTAACATCAATATTAGAAGGAATATCGTTGGCTATTACAAGATCCGCGGGTATATTTACTAGCTCAAGTGGAATGGAAACGTTTACCTCGGCCTTTTGCTCTCCAACCACAAAGAACCAAAGTAGCAAAGCAAATCCCAATGAAAGCAACTTGATAACCCAGTCTTTTCGAATAGAACCTCGCCAGCGCACAGACTAAACTATCCTCCTTCGCCACCATGGTTTTTCAGTCTCTTCAGGCGCAAAGGCGTTCTGCAGGATACGCCTGAGCGTGCCCAGATCTATGTCTCTGGTGATTTTTCCGGCAATGGCCACAGAGAGACTGCCGGTTTCCTCAGAAACGACCACTACCACAGCATCGGTCTGCTCGGTTATACCTATAGCTGCCCTGTGTCTGGTGCCCAGGCGTTTGCTGATGCTTGGGTTCGTGCTCAAAGGCAGCACGCATCCAGCCACTAAAAGCCTATTCTTTTGAATAATTACTGCACCGTCATGTAACGGTGTCCCCTTGTAAAATATTGTACAGAGCAAAGCACGAGTTACTCGCCCGTCAATTATCACTCCTGACTCAAGGTGGTCCCTTAAGCCCACATCCCTCTCAAGTACTATCAAGGCGCCTGTATGGTTCTCTGTTAAAGTAGTAACTGCCTTTGCAATCTCTTCAAGGACCCGGAAGGTCTTTACCCGAAGTTTCGGAAAAGGGGTCTGGCCCATCTGAGCCAGCGCTCTGCGAATATCGTCTTGAAATACTATTATGATGAGTAGAAACAAAGAGCTAAGGATGGTCCCCAGGAGCCAGTGAAGAGTGAAGAGTTTCAACTCGCCGGCTGCAAAATAAATCACAATAATTAAAGCCAGCCCTGCTGCCATCTGTACAGCACGGGTTCCCCTGATAAGAAGGACGATACGGTATATGATGTAGGAGACCACCAAAATGTCCACTACATCCTGCCACCGAATTATTGGTATATATTGAGTAAGGCTATCAAGCATTAAAAATTACACTGTATTATAGATAATGCTGAATTTTGAATGTTGAATTGTGGAAGAACTTTTAAAAGAGATACACCTTTAATCACACAGGTCATATTTTTTGAGATAAGGATGCCCTTTACCTTAATTCAGCATTCACAATTCAACATTTTTTTATTAAAGGCTTTCTCTGCAAATAGCATCAACTACCTGGAGCACCTGTCTGGTGAGGGCAACATTATGGACCCGCACCAAATCCGCTCCCCTCATGGCTGATGCTGCAATCGCACCCAGAGTAGCCACGTCACGTTCCTCTGCCTCTTTTATCCCGACTATTGCTCCCAGAAAGGCCTTCCGCGACGCACCCACCATGACCGGCACCCCCAACTCGGCAAACTCATGCAAACGATTTATCAATACCAGGTTGTCCTGAAAACTTTTCCCGAACCCAATGCCGGGGTCAATCAGCATCTTTCCCTTGGGAATGCCCCTGCTATTGGCCCAGGCTATTCGTTTTGCCAAAAAGCCTTTGACCTCCCCAACCACATCCTCATAGTAGGGATCCACCTGCATATCTCTGGGACTCCCCTTCATATGCATAAGTACAACAGGGGCTTTAAAGGCAGATGCTACCTCGGCCCTTTGGGGATCAAAACGTAGTGCACTGATATCATTGATAATATCAGCTCCCTCGCAAAGCGCGGCCTTGGCTACTTCAGCCTTTACAGTATCAACAGATATCGGGCAATCACTGATTTCCCGTATCTCCCTTATGACAGGTATCACCCGACGCAATTCTTCTTCCAGGGTAACAGGCTCTGAGAAAGGCCGGGCAGACTCCCCTCCTATGTCCATGATATCAGCTCCGGCAGCAACCAGCGAGGCGGCCTGCCGCTTAGCCCCTTCCGGAGAAAAAAATTTCCCACCATCTGAAAATGAATCAGGGGTCACGTTTATGACCCCCATGATATATGTGCGAGAACCCCAGTGGAATGTATGCTCTTTTATTGCCAAACTGGGGAGAGCCATCCTTGTAACCGTTCACACTTTTTGGCAGGGAGTAAATAATTGCGCCATTCTTGTAGTATCAGGCGCCTGCCGTTTGAATCTGAGTATCTTTTCGGCAGTTACCCATTATTTGTTCAATATTTGCTGCATCAAGGGATTCCTTCTCCAATAAGGCATTGGCAATACCGTGAAGGCAATCAATATCCTCTTGAATCACGGATTTGGCTCGTTTGTATGAATCATGCACTATTTTCAGGATCTCTTTATCTATTCTCTGGGCGGTATCCTCGCTGTAGTCCTTAACATGTCCAAAGTCCCTGCCAAGAAACGGGTGTTCTTCCTTCTTGCCAAATGTTATCGGGCCAAGCCCATCACTCATACCCCACTCACAGACCATCTTTCTCGCCAGGTGTGAGGCCCTTTCAATATCATTTCCCGCCCCGGTGGTAAATTCATTCATTATTAGCTCTTCCGCTACCCGGCCTCCCATAAGAATTGCAATGTTGTTAAGAAGATATGACCTTGGATAGCTATGACGCTCTTCTTCTGGAAGCTGCTGGGTGAGCCCAAGGGCACGGCCCCTTGGTATGATGGTCACCTTGTGAATCGGATCAGTGCCTGGGAGAATTTTTGCCACCAATGTGTGTCCTGCTTCATGGTAAGCAGTTATGCGCTTTTCCTCATCCGAGATGATAAGGCTTTTTCTCTCGATGCCCATGAGCACCTTGTCTTTGGCCTTCTCAAAGTCGGCCATGCTAACGGTCTCTTTGTTATCTCTGGCCGCAAGAAGGGCTGCCTCGTTTACAAGATTTTCAAGGTCGGCCCCGGAAAACCCTGGTGTACCCCTGGCAATTACTGACAGTTCGACATCCGGTCCAAGCGGAACATTATTCACGTGTACCTTCAATATCTTTTCACGTCCCCTGAGATCGGGTACAGGGACAACTACCTGTCGATCAAAACGGCCAGGTCTTAACAAGGCCGGATCCAGCACATCAGGCCTGTTGGTAGCTGAAATCAAAATAACACCTTCATTGCTCTCAAAACCGTCCATTTCCACCAGGAGCTGATTTAACGTCTGTTCCCTTTCATCATGCCCGCCCCCGAGACCAGCACCCCTGTGACGGCCTACTGCATCTAACTCATCAATGAAGATAATGCATGGTGCATTCTTCTTCGCCTGGACAAAGAGGTCTCTTACCCTGGAAGCACCTACACCAACAAACATCTCCACAAAGTCAGACCCGCTGATAGTGAAAAACGGCACATCCGCTTCTCCGGCTATGGCCCTGGCCAAAAGGGTTTTTCCTGTACCAGGTGACCCGATCAGCAGGACACCCTTTGGAATTCTTCCACCGAGACGGGTGAACTTTTTGGGATCTTTCAAAAAGTCGATTATTTCCTCCAGTTCCTCCTTGGCCTCTTCTATGCCTGCCACGTCTTTAAAAGTAACCTTGGTACCCTGATCAGTAACAAGCTTGGCCTTGCTGCGACCAAAGGATAGGGCGCGACCGCCTCCTGTTTGCATCTGTCTCATGAAGAAAATCCATACGCCTATGAGGAGCAACATAGGAAACCACGAAATCAGCAATGCAAGATACCAAGGCGTATTCTCAACAGGTTTCACCTGAATAGTAACCCTTTTTTCTTTTAACAAATGCATCATATCGGGGTCCTGAGCAGGTATTACAGTGAGAAAAGGTAACTGGCTCTCAAATACACCTTCAAGTTTGTCTCCTTGGATAACAACATTGGTCACCTCACCTTTTTTAACATGTTCCAAAAAGCCGCTATAAGGAATCTCCTGTATTGATTTCTGAGGCTCGTTAAAAAGATTGAATATAAAGACCATCACAAGGCCAATAACAAGCCACAGGCTCAAGTTCCTGTAAAAGGTGTTCAAAAGTAATCCTCCGCTACACTAGTATATTTTTTAAACATAAATCAAAAAACATAATAAATCAAAATAACGAATTGAATACAATAATTATTTGGCGTCCTTCACGACAAGTCAAAAGTGGTTTACACTTTGTTGATCTTGTATTTTGGCAGTGAAATTTGAAACTTGAAATTGGAAAAAATACAAAAATGTAGATGCGTTACCTAATTTCGAATTTCGAATTTCCAGGTTCAACATCGGCATTAAATTCGATAATACACGCTTTTTCAAAAAAAGTATAAACTCGTGAATGAAGGATGCCAATTATTTTACTTTATCCACTGAAGCGAAAGCGCCTTTCTGCTCGTTTGAACGAGCCTATAGGGATGGGAGACTTCAACCCCCACTACTGCTAATACTTCCTTGCCTCTGGTGAGTAATGGCAAAGAGCCCCTGACCCCACGGGGAATTTTGTTTGAGATCAAGAATTTCTTGAGCTTAAAAGGCGCTGGGGCGCCCAAGGGCCAAAAAAATTCCCCAGGCCTTCTTGTCCTAAGATCCAGAGGAAACTTAACAGCCTCAGGATTTAACCACAGGGGCCTGAAATACTCCTTTCGATTTCGGGACCTAAAGTCACTCGCAACCTCTGAGAGTGAAATCTCCACGTATCCCTTTCCACGAGAATTAGGCCAACGCCCCGGTCCGGTAACGCATACAGAAAAACTGCCTTCATTTGAATCCAAAATTTGTTCTTCCGGACTAGAAGAGGAAATAAATAGCTCTTCATATCTTCTAAATGCTACCGCACCTCCGGGCAGTCTGCATGAGGCACAAGGGTCTTTACAGGTAGTAACTAACTGATCTATCCCCAAGAGATGGCTGGCTCTTACCCTGCCACTGAATAATCTTAAATCCCTCAGGGCCATTCTGTAAATCCTGCGGCGAATCGGCTCCGGATGCCCTTTAACCCTTTTTACACTGAAGCCCAGTTTTCCCTCCTGGGAAGGGAATGACAATGAATCCTGATATGCCTCTTCTGCCATCTTTTCCAACAGCTGATGATCTTCTGCCAGAATCTCTGCCGTGCGATTAACAGTACGCACAATGGCAGGGTTGAAACCCTCAGCCAAAAGCGGCAGGAGGTCTTTGCGAATGCGATTGCGCAGATATGCCCTGCTATTATTAGATTGATCTATTACGAATGGGATATCATGGACTTTAAGATGGCCCAGTATCTGCTGCTTGGTTACACCCAGTAGCGGACGGACTATATAGTTATCTCTCACCCATGGAATTCCACTAAGTCCCGGAAGGCCTGCACCTCTGATCAACCGCAGCAGCACCTCTTCTGCCTGGTCGTCAGCAGTATGTGCTGTGGCAATATATGTGCACTTAGTTTCAGTACACACACGTTCCAGAAATTTATACCTGAGAATTCGGGCAGCCTCCTGAATTCCTATGCCTTCTCTGCTGGCAAAGGCCCTGACATTGCCATGCTCAATGGAAAAACCGAGTTCAAAATCATGGGACAGCTTCTCAACAAAACGGGCATCTTCTCTGGATTCCCGGCCCCTGAGGCCATGCTCAAAGTGGGCCACTTCAAGGCCCAGCCCCCACTGGCTACTCAGTAAATAAAGAATATGCAGCAAACAGACAGAATCCGGCCCACCTGAAACTGCCACTACTATTCTGGTTCCAGGTTCAAAAAGTTCCTTACGTCTGACAGTCAACTTGATCAGTGAAGTTAAAGATGAAATCTCAGACTTCGGGAAAGATGATGTATGGGTCCTCTTGGCACCGAATCTTAACAGGATCAGCCACCCCTCATACATGTATTAAGATCAGCTAGGATAACCATAATCTTTTGCTGAAGATACCCTATTTTCGGTATTATTTCAATTTCAGGAATTGCCTGTCGCTGCTGCCACGGAGTTAATATACTCTACATGGTCAGGAATTGTGTTTTTTGAATAAGTCGGAATTATAAAAAAATTGAACCGCTAATAGATACGAAGATGGTTTTATTTTCGCATTCCTCGTAATCTTCGTAATAAAAAAATGGACAGCAATCCTGCATCAGTGCCCGGCGGCTCTTAGTTCCTGTACCAGCGTTAACGGGATTTCCCACTTGTTGAGAGGACTGATCAAATAAAGTCCTTTAGCGAACGGAGTGATGTCGGCAATCAGCTTCCTGGTTAAGTCCAGGGCCGCCTTGCGTTGGTCTTCGACCTTTTCATACTTCCACAGACGTTCTCGAATATCTCTGGGAATTGAAATGCCTGGGATTTCGTTGTGCAGAAAATCCGCATTCTTGGCGGATATTAGAGGAAAAATACCTGTGAAAATCAAGAGATTCAGGTGTTGCGTCCGTTCCATCATGGCCTCTACGGCATCTCGATCAAAAATGGGCTGAGTCATGACAAAATGCGCTCCCAGATCGGCCTTTCGTTCCAGCCTGCTGATCTGGAGGTCAGGATTTGCAGAGCGATAGCTGAAGGCCGCACCAATAGAAAAATTGGTCCGGTTTTTCATTGAGACCCCTGCCATGTTCAGGCCACGGTTGAACTGACTTATCATCTGTACCAGGCCAAAGGAGCGAACATCGAATACTCCGCTCACACCGGGCTGATCCGTGGACGTGGCCGGATCTCCAGTGATAGCCAAGATGGCCTCTAATCCCAGGACATGAGCTCCCATGATCTGTGCCTGAAGACCCAAGATATTCCGATCCCTGCAGGTCAGATGAAGCACCGTCTGTATCCCTGTCTCCTCGCGTATTCTGTGTGCAAGCGACAGATTGTCCGCTCGGAGAACGGCCAGGGGATGTTCGGCGAGAGTAATTGCATCAGCGCCGGCATCGGCTAAGGCTCGTGCTCCAGCAAGAACTCCCTCTATATCCAGATGCTTGGGAGGATCAACTTCCACAAGCACAGGAATGCGGTCGGATCTCAGGCTTTCGATCATTCCGCCCCTGCCAATAAAGTCCTTTCTGTCTTCGGGTAAATCAGAGGATTTCTCCACGCTCGTTACAACCCGTATGGCCTTGTGTCTCTTGATGTGAAGGTACTTTCTTAATTCATGGATATGGGCCGGTGTAGTACCGCAGCACCCGCCAATCAATCGGACTCCGAACTTGACCATTTCAGCCACCTTTTCAGCCATATAGGCCGGTGGTGTCGAATATACCATGCGGTGTTCAACGATCTCAGGAAATCCGGCATTGGGGAATGCTGAAAGAAAAATTTCGTCCTTGAGGGAAGACAGACGCTGAACTGCCGAGAGCATGGCCTTGACTCCCCGTCCACAATTGGTACCAACGACTGTGGCCCCTGCAGCGGCTGCTGCTCTGCCACAATCCAAGGCATCCAGGCCGGTGGCTGTCCGCCCATGAAACGGGTAGACCATCTGGGCCACAATCGGAATATCAGGTGCAATCCTCTTTGCCGTTTCAATGGCCAAAAGCAGTTCGTCCAGATAGGTAAAGGTCTCAAGAATGAAAAGATCCACCCCGCCTTCCAGCAGAGCAGTCATCTGTTCGGCAAAGGCATTCTGTACTGTGCCAGACTCAACCTTACCATTCTCAAGTGGAAAATTTACACCTGTCGGGCCCATTGATCCAGCTACAAAAATTTCATTTCCCGCAGCTCGACGTGCCAGCTCAGCTCCCTTAAGGTTAATTTCCCGCACCCTTTGCTCCCTGCCGACCTTGAGCATTTTGAAACGATTAGCGCCAAAGGTATTGGTCTCAATGAGTTCGCTTCCGGCCCGAATGTATTCCTCATGAATGGAATAGACCAAGTCCGGATCGCTGATGTTAAGCAAATCAGTATTCTCTGCGAGGGCTACACCTTTTTCAAAGAGATAGGTCCCAAAGGCGCCATCTCCCAATATGACTTTCTCGTTAAGTTGCTCTACGAAGTTATGTTTCATTGGCCTGCTTATGTCTCCTTCACCCATGAGACAAGATGATTTTCCTGCCTACCAGTGAGTTTGTTAACCCGCCACCAAACATCCGTTCCCTTCTTATAGCTCTATACTATACCAGCTTGTAGTCGACATTTCTACTCTTCAGCCCCCTTCTGCTCGTCTTAATGACACCGGGTCTTACGAAAATCGACCGGTCGTTTCTAGAATGTTTCGCTCGATTTTCGATTCCGTTTAGGCGCTTACTCCGAATTTTCAGGTAATTTTTACAAAACACGCAGATTTGTGTGAGTAATGGTATCAGGCAATTATCAGATTTGAAGATGTATCAATTATCTGCTTAATCAGGCCTCCACTTAGGATCTTACCAAACCAAAATGGTGTTTTGGGTTGTTCTTGCAACTGCTAATTCCCCTGCCTTTAAGTTCTGTAAATATGGACGCCAGCTTGTTTTTCTGTTTTTCTGAAAATGCTACTGCGCAAATGTTGCGCCAAGACGGAGAAAGGAGGGGGCTATAGCGGACCTGATCCCTGACACCGGGGTGACGGCGGTCACAAAAAACATGAAAGAAGCGGGTTGGACAGTTCGAATCATGGTGA
>JAFDDO010000201.1 GCA_019310825.1 Deltaproteobacteria bacterium
TGGAAGGGATTCACTGATTTGGAGTTGCGAAAACTGTTCTCTCTTACCCAGGTTGGGCATTCAATTTGTGGAAGTTGAGATAGGGATTTCGTGTGCCCAAAGGATCGTTACTTTTCAAAAATCTGGGGGGTTGACCTTTCTATGACAGGTATCGTCTGAAGGAAGCCGGTTCACTAAAGAATTTTTTCTTTATTGACTTTTACTGCCTAACGGTAGCGATTTGTTGGCCAAGGTATTCTGTATGAAGGCCTGAATTTACAGCTGAATCGAGTTGTCTTTTGTCTGAGGTGACGAATAGATCTGCATTCCACTCCAGAGCACAAGCGACATGCAAGGCGTCCATAGCACGTAATACAGAGTTTTCCAATAGGTGGACTGAGCGTGAAATAACCGCTGGAGTGAGCTGAAGTACTGTTGCATCACCCACATCATCCAGCAATAGTTTTTTAGCTTTTCGATAATCTCTTTCGGTTAAAGCGCCTTCTCGTAAGCGCCGATTCAATGCAGATATGAGTTCGGGCACTAAGATAACACAGATAGCCAGTTCCGAAGCCTGCTGAAGAAATTCATCAAGTTTGTCGCTGCCCACTTCTTGAATATATCTTTTGGCAAATGAAGAAGAATCAACTAACAGTCTCACTAGTCGGCCTCACGTTCTTGCAAAATCGCAGAAGACAGATCACTTCCCTTGATTTGCAATCGGATTCCTGGTTTTTTCCATGAGGGTTTCTGCAGAGCTTCATCGGAAAATGGAATAACTTCCGCCACGGGTTTTCCACGACGTAAAAGAACCAGTGTCTCTCCATGTTCAACTTCGGTAATAAAGCCTGACGCTTTTTTTCGAAAATCGGTAAATGTTATAGTCTTGATTGTAATGCCTCCTTATATGTACAGATGAGTGTGCATTAAACGAGACCTGTTGTCAAGGCCGCTTCGCTCTTGTGGAAGCCTCCGGCGTGGCGTTTCCCTAAAGAAAAAAGGCGGCTAATAGTGATAAATAAAATGGGACAGTTTATTTGTTGTAAAACCGGACAATTCTATTCGTTGCTAACATTAACAAAAAAAGGGGCTTGATAAAGGCTCTCTCATAGAAGGATGTCCCACAGATCCCGCTGTTAAGATAATATCAAGCCTTCGGGAAATCGGCCGATATATAGTATATGAAGAAGAGGCTGTTTCACTCGAATGCGGCTCTGCTGACAGTGCTCTGCTGCATTATCGCGGCTCCTCAGGCCTTGGCGTCACACGAGCCTGTGGGTAATTATTCTCGCCTTGTGGAACTGATCGGACTTGAGGAAAGGCATCTTCCGTTTTTTATTTTCAGCGGTTTTGAGAGGGCTTTCGACACAGAAAGTCACGAGGCAAGCCTGAAATATATTAAGGAAAATCCGGACATCAAACGGAAGATAGAAAATGATCTGGACGGCGTTGCCTCCCAGTGTGAATTGAGCAGTCTTTCATACCGGCTGATGTTCGTCCCTGAGCTGAGGGATGAATATGCCGGGCTGTTTGAAAACTACTGCCATGTTGTCATTGATGACGTTCTCAATATGACGGGGCTCCCGAATCCCTATTGCCGTATCGTTACCCTTGGCGGTGAGCAGCCCGAACCATTGCAGGAGAATGGCGGGATAACCGCCTTTTTGGTCCACAATTTGGCGAAGGAGTATGTTGCCCGCTATGTCTTTTCCAACCAACAACATAAGAAAGTATCGGTCGGATTGCGGGGTACGGTTTTTTCGGGAGAGATCGGGTCTTTTACCTCATATCTATATATAAAAGAAGACGGTATTGTCGAATTCACACATAACCGGCATACCATCTGGCAGAACAATGCCCGGAATCCCTACACGGCATTGATGACCCCGATCGAGGAGACGCTTCACATTGTCCTGAGAGAGTATACGGAGAGCGCGATCAGGGAAGACATCGTGCTGAGTTCCGTTACGACTCAGGAATCAATGGAACGGATAGTGGAGAACTGGATATCATTAGAAGAGGCTGTCGTCGGCGGGCTTGTTTGCGCCATGGTGCCCGATCTCTTGAAAAAGTATGGGAATCCAGTACCGGAAGCATGGATCGAAGCAGACATCGAATCCAAGAGCCGGTTCGAAAAATACCGTTTTCTGAAACAAGGTATCAAGATCGTGGAAAATATGGGTTATAAACAGGCACTGAAATTTTATCAGAACCATGTCCAAGCGTTCAGAGACATGTTTAGCCCGGATTATGGCAATAACAATAGTCTTATTCCTTATCCCAATTAGGTTTTTCTGGGACAGGCGAATTGCTACAAGGCCCAGAGACCATATTTCGTGCTATTAAGGGATAGACCAGAAGGGGAGAGAAGGGCCTCTCTCCTCTCCTGGCTCATAATCCGGCAAGACTTATTCTGTCAGAACTTTATAATCGGTGACGCTGATCTCTTTGCCGCCCATTTTTTCCAGGACAGTCCCCTTCAGTTCCACCTTCGTCCCAACAAGTGCGCTCAATGCCTGGGCCTTGTCGGTTTCTCCTAGCATATATATCTGACCATCCTGATCTATAATCTGACTGTCTGCAGCAATAGTACCTGTGATTGTCATGGATTCCCCAAGGCAAGACTTTTCCTCAGAAAAGGCATTGCCTGAAAGGAATAAAGCAAGGATCATGACGACTGCAATTCCCAGGGATACCTTCATAATATCTTTTTTCATAATTGCACTTCTCCTCTTTTCTTTTGTCACCGGCACTGCCGGAAACTGCGATGTTTGAAGAAGAAAAAATTCGGGCCCTCGAGTTATCCTTCTTCAAATATCTCTAAATCGCAAAGAGCATGCCAGAACTTTAAACTACACATTTCATTGATTATTTTATGGAAATTCAGGGTATGAGGCAGTGTTGCGCCATATCGAAAGTGAAGGGTTTTTCCTGCAAAATGTTGAATCTCAGACTGTGACCGGAAGGACGTCCCCACAGATCCCACAAACGTTTGGGGAACCACACAGACGGAAACTGTAATGGGAAGTCCATAAAGGTGGCCCGGCCCTGTTTCGGTATTTCGGTATATCCCGGCTTTCAGTCTTGCAGGCCATCAAGCGAGGTGAAAAATTTGCAAAAGAGAATGGTGTTAAACTATTAAGCTAACTCCGCACCATAAATCCCGACCCCTCATTCATTGCATTAGCTCTGAAGTATCCCCTTTACCCTTTGTGCGATATCTAGCAAATCCGCTTCGTTGG
>JAFDDO010000043.1 GCA_019310825.1 Deltaproteobacteria bacterium
CAAGACGGAGAGACAATATTGCAGGCGGCACGAAAGGCGGGCGTACTCATAAATAAAAGGCTGAAACAATCTCTAACATCTTGAAATTCCAATTGTATTGCTTCGTCGGTCTCGCTCCTCACAATGACAGAATGCTGTAAAATTTTTAATTAAACGATCTGCTAGCGGTCAGGATTGAGCAATGAGATTTGCAGTCCATCAACCCACTTTTTTACCCTGGCCCGGCCTGATCCACAAAGCCATCCAAGTGGACACGCTGGTGTTTCTGGATCAGGTCCAGTATCCAAGAGGATTTTCCTGGATCAACCGCAACCGCTTAAAGGGCATGCACGGGTCGGTTTGGTTCACCATCCCGGTGATCAAAAAGGGACAGGGCCTTCAGCCCATTGACAAGGTTCATGTCATGGATGATCCCCGCTGGCAGCGCAAGCATCTGATGACATTAGAGCACTGTTATAAGAATGCCCCGTTCTTCCAGGAACATTTTGCTTTTTTCGAACAATTGTATGCCAAAACGCCCGAAAGACTGCTCCACTGGAACCAGGTCGGCATTGATCACGTTTTTAGCTCTTTTGATTTGTTTGGCTCTTACTTGCTTCAGTCAGAGATAGGCGTTAGGGCCAAAGGAACAGGCCTACTGGTTGCCATTGCCGAAAAGCTGGGTGCAAGTGAACTGGTGGCTCCCAGGGCAGGAAAAGGCAGAATGGATACCGCCCTATTAAAGGAGGCAGGGATCACTGTCTCCTGGCTGGACTATCAGAGGCCTGTCTATCCCCAGCTTTGGGGGGAATTTATCAAGGATCTGTCGGCCATGGATCTTCTCTTTAACTGCGGCCCATACAGCAGAAGGGTCCTGGACCGGGCTCAGAAGTAGGGCATGGAATTTGATGAATTGTCAAATCGCATTATTGGATGTGCGTTAGTTCAGGTATGACAGGGCTGATGAAATCAAAGCAGACTATACGGATCCACATCCACTTCCATTCTTACACTGGATGGTACCATGTCTGCTTTCCTTGATAGAAGACCGGTGCACAGTGCCCTCAGATCCGCAAGCGAGGAGGACTTTAAGAGTATCTGCCACCGATAACGGTCTTTGATTTTTGCTCTGGGTGCTGGAGCGGGCCCCAGGACTTCAACTTGAGATCCACCAGTACTTTTAATACCTTTCGCCAGTTTTTTTGCCAATCTTGCTACATTACCCGTAGTATCGCAGATTTGGGCCTTTTTCCGGCCTGAGAAGCGAAGATTAATCAATCGTCCAAAAGGCGGATATCCCAAGGCCTTTCTAAGCTTCGATTCCTTTTCATAAAAGGCATTAAAGTCATGGGTAGTCGCGCAGTCCAGAACATAGTGATCAGGCAACCATGTCTGAATTATAACACGACCGGGCCGTTCCCCGCGTCCTGCCCTGCCTGCCACCTGGGAAAGGAGCTGGAAAGTCCTTTCAGTTGCATGATATTCGGGAAAATTAAGGGATAAATCCGCGCATAATACACCTACAAGAGTAAGGCCGGGGAAGTCATGACCTTTGGTGATCATCTGGGTACCCACAAGTATATCAAGATGCCCTTTCCGAAAATCGAGAACAACTTCCTCCATATGCCTTCGGGCTCTTACTGTATCCCGGTCCAGCCGTGCGATCCTGGCACCGGGGAAAATTTCCTCAAGGTCGGTTGCGATTTTTTCAGTCCCATAGCCAAGGGCCTTGACCGCTTGCCCCATGCATTGCGGGCAGACAGGTAGAGCGGCCGATTCCATCCCGCAATAGTGGCAGCGAAGCACCCCATCTTTTTCGCTATTCGTTCTTTTATCTCCACGATGCCACGTAAGCGTGACCTCACAGTGGGGGCACCTGAACACATGTCCGCAATCAGGACAAAAAACATAGGTTGCAAAACCACGCCTGTTGAGAAACAGCAGGACCTGCTCCCCTCTTTCTAAGGTATCTCTTGTCGCCTCTTTAAGTTCTTCGGAGAGCCATCCTGGTCTTGCTGACTTTAACTTATGATGTTGATCTTTTTTCTCTTTTTTCCTACGATCCACCACTACTACCCCGGGAAGAGACCGTTCGGCCACTCGTTTTTCCATGGTAATCAACTGATACTTTCCGGAAATGGCGTTCTTAAAACTTGATACTGACGGAGTGGCAGATCCCAGAATCACTGTTGCGTCTGACATCCGGCCACGTAATAAGGCCATATCCCTTGCCTGGTATCGGAATTTTTCAGACTGTTTGTACGAGGGATCGTGCTCCTCATCCACTACAATAAGACCAATATCGGATAAAGGTGCAAAAATGGCAGATCGGGTCCCGATAACTATTCTGCTTTCACCCTTTTTTATCCTAAACCACTGATCACGCCTCTGGGCCTCTGTCAGACCGCTGTGAAGCACTGTCACCTCCTCACCGAACCTGGAAATGAACCACCCCACGGCCTGGGTTGTCATGGCAATCTCAGGCACCAATATCAACACGCTTCGGTTTTGTCTGATACACTGTTTGGCGGCTTGAAGATAGACCTCTGTCTTTCCGCTGCCGGTCACTCCATGCACAAGTATAGGGTGATAGGACCTGGTAGCAAGGGCATCACAAATGGCATTTAAAACTATTTCTTGCTCTTGGGTGAGCTGCAAAGGAATCTCAGTTGACCAGGACGGAAATTTCGGCCGGCAGCCCCTGCTTTTTGGCAAACCGCCATTTATTTGGGCTATGCGTCGATTCCGGGCTGATAAAAGCCCTGGAGGTAAGGCCTCCGCTATCACCTGTCCTATGGGATAGAAATAATATGATGAGGTCCACTCAAGAAAACTGATAAGGGATTCAGGTAAGAGAGGTCCTTGGTCAAGTATTCTTTTGACCCTTTTTAAATTCACAGAGGGTGGCTTTTCTGCAGGGATTCTCCATGCTACCCCGACCATGTTTCTGCGACCTACAGGGACCAGGACCCGGGCACCTTTAGGGGGAGGAAGAGTATGTCCTGATAAGATGTAGGTAAGAGCCGTGTATATTGGCAAGGGTACCGCAACATCTATCAGTTGATTGCAGCCAGGGGAATTGAGGCCAACAAATGTTTCATCCCTCGCCTTGGAAGAACATTCCTTACTCATCCAGATTAGCGACCAGTTTCTTCAGGTATTCCTTAAATCTTCCACCAAGATCCGGATGTGCAAGGGCATAATTAACAGTCGCCTGAAGGTATCCCATTTTGTCTCCGGCGTCATATCTACTGCCCTTGAACTCATAAGCATAGAGTCCCTCTTCTTTTCTCAGATAGTCCAGGGCGTCTGTTAGCTGGATTTCACCGCCTACTCCTGGAAGAGTCCTGTTAAGGCAACCATATATCTCAGGCTTTAATACATACCGGCCAATTATGGCAAGATCGGACTTAGAAGTACCAGGCGAAGGCTTTTCAATAAGTCTCTGTACCTTGTAGACTCCTTCTGCTACTTTTTCACCCTCTATTATCCCGTATCTATGAGTTTCATCCAAAGGGACCTTTTGTACGGCGACAACGGATTCATGAAATTCATCAAATACCTTTAGCATTTGGAAAACACACGGAACCTTTGAGTCTACCATGTCGTCGCCAAGCACAACCACAAATGGCTCACTGCCGATTACCGGCTCTGTGACCTTTATGGCGTGTCCAAGGCCCAGAGGTTCTTTCTGCCGGATTGAAACAACCTCGATAAGACCAGAAATGTGTCGGACTTCCTTGAGAAGATCCAGCTTACCCTTCTGGGCTAAAAAAGTTTCAAGTTCAAAGGAATAATCAAAATGATTTTCAATGGCTGACTTCCCGGAAGCAGTTACCAGAACTATCTCTTTTATGCCGGATGCAACTATCTCTTCCACAATGTACTGAATGGTTGGCCGATCCACTACGGTCAGCATTTCTTTGGGAATGGCCTTTGTGGCAGGTAAAAATCTTGTTCCAAGGCCCGCCACCGGCACTACGGCCTTTCTAACATTCATCACCGTCCTCCTTATCAATTCTGAGGCATTCAACTTGATAGTATAAGAATTTCAGATGTACACAGAATATCGAGGTTTTCAAATTTATGAATAATATTATACGAGTATATCCCCGAAAATCTGCGTCCTATTTAACTTGATAGTTTTGGAATTTCCATTTTAGACACGGATGACACGGATTTCAGTGATTACATTGCCTAATCCTTGGCCATCCGTGTAATTCGTGTCAGAGATTTTTTAAGTTTGCCAGAAGGGCGCTAAGTTCATTTTATAACAAACGATTAGAGCTTAAACCCGGATTATGCGTATGACTGGCTGATGTTATTTTTCTGAAGCCATGGCCAGCCTGGAATCCACAACCACCCAGTTAACCCTTGCCAGCCATGCATCCAAATAGCCCAAAGGTTGTCCTATAAAATCAAGTACATATGCATGTTCAGCCATATCCACAACCAGCAATGGTTCAAGCCCCAAGGGCCATTCTGAGTCATTGTCCAATCCGAAAATTACAAGTCGTCTTGATTGATTATCCCATGCGAGTACGCTCCAAGCCCTCACTGCCATAGCAGTGGCCCTGAATTTTACCCACCACTGATCAAAAGAACCGTATGATTCCTCCAGAGCCTTGCCGATCTTTTGGTCTGGTTTGACGCTCTTGGGTGTCAATGCGTCAAAATACAATTCATGAAGTCTGACTGAGTTGTGCAGCTCTATCCAGGACAGTATATGGTTACGCCATTTGCTGGCAATGGGATCGGCCAAAGCAAGATCGATTGTCCGATTTTGTGATTCCACTTGAGACAATTCATTGCGATATCTTTCAAGAAGGGCCAGATGCTCCCGAATAATCGTTGCAGAGAACCCCTCTAGGGCTCCAATCAAACCCCTGTATTTTTGGATATCGGGAATAGCTGTTTTTTGCCAAGCCTTTGCCGTCCTCGCTGACGGCTCTTCTGCTGCGGCCTCTGAAAGGCCGGTTACTGTGACAGCGGCGCCGGCTAGTCCTCGTAAAAAGCTACGACGGTCAAGGTTATGTTCGTTCATTATGTACCTTTTCTACAGTGAAGGCTTATTAGGTACTCAATTCAACATTCTAATTTTATGATTCTGCTGAAAATACCCCATCTGCTGCGTTGCTTCGATTTCCTCGTCACAGCGACGTACGCTAAATACGTCTCATTCCTAGAAAATCTCGCGCCTTGCATCTGGAGCATTTTGAGCAGAATCATATTTCATGACTTTCTGCAATGTAATCATAGATTAGTTTAACTTAAGAAGCCACAAATTCAAGAGCAGGTATTTCAAGTGACCAAAGTGCCTAAAGTTAAAAGTGCCTAAAATTATGGAATGTTGGATTTCTGATATTGATCTATGAAAAGGTTTGCCTGATGCAGGTGTGCTGGACTATGACTCGGAGAGAGTACCGAAGTGATGGAGTAATGGGCCTGGAAATTCCAATGAGACGGGAAGATTACCTAAATCCGTTTGCTTTAACTTTAGGCACTAAAATACCTCCTCTTCCACCTTGGCCCTGCATTCAAAAAAGACCTTGTAAACCATTTCTTTGGCCTTAAAAGCCGAGGAGAGAATTTTGGAAAGATTTCCAATGTCAGAAGGATTTATTGTTAAATCTGATCCCATTGAAAAGGCCTGCATGGAGTCAAGGCGATTTCCCTTCGGATGAACATAAACCACGAAGATCTTTCTGCGCATGTCTATAAGAAGAGAGCTTATATATTTCTGTATATTTGTGAGATCGTCCTTTGCTTCAGACCCATTTTGGGTCAAAAGAATAAGATCATATATGTGATATCTAAACCTGGACCTGATATCGTCTTGTCGATTGATCAACCTCACCTCATATCCCAAGCCGATCAGTTCTTTCTGCAACAGTCCACTTGTCTGGGACTCAGGACAATAGACAAGTGCTGTCTTAGTGCCCGGCTCAAAAGATTCAAAGCCCTGCGAATCAGTAGCGACGGTCTTTTCACCTGTAGACAGTGAATTTTTTTTGGAAGGGACCTCGATTTTTATTTGTTTTTTACAGTTTGGGCATGTAAAATACGCTATGCCATCGGAGGGCAACTTTTCTTCAGCTATTTTGTAGCGCCTGCTACAGCCAGTACAAATTATATCCACCTTACGATCTCCTGTGCTCAAAAAAGATCCTTGGGTTTTTCTTCCCAATCAACATCTATGCTCAATCCATCGATATCAGATGTCTTTTCACCTCTCCTGCTCTTGATCCGATCAATACCCTGGCGCACGCTTGCACGACTGCTGGCATATGCCAAAGATGTATCCTCGTCGATAAGGCCTTGTTCGAAGAGTCTAACAATATGCTGGTCAAAGGTCTGCATATTATAGGCTTGACCACTGTCTATGATTTCGTAAAATGTTTTTCCATCGCTTTCTCCATTTATGATAGAGTCTTTGACGCGGATGTTAGTCTGCATGATCTCAAAAATGGCTATCCTTCCTTCCTCTATTTTAGGCAACAATCTTTGGCTCACTACCCAGCGTAACGAATCCGCCAGGCGGGACCTGACCTGTTGTTCCTCCTCTGTTGTGTACATCCCTAAAATACGATTGATTGTGTTGCCAGCGCTTACCGTGTGAAGAGTGCTGAATACAAGATGACCTGTCTCTGCAGCGTTGAGGGCCACCTCCACCGTCTCCCTGTCACGGATTTCTCCAACCAGTATTACGTTGGGTGCTTGGCGCAGGGCCGCTCTCAATCCGCTGGCAAAGGCATCAATGTCTTTGCCAAGCTCCCTCTGGTTAAAAGTGGCTTTTTTGTGAGGATGGACAAATTCAATAGGATCCTCCAGGGTAATCACATGGAGTTGTTCTGCCCTGTTAATCTCATCTAAAATGGCGGCAAGAGACGTGGTCTTTCCAGTACCTGTTGCACCGGTAAAGAATATTATCCCATTTTTTTCTTTGGCCATTGCCTTGAAGCAATCCGGCAATCCAAGATCCTTAATACTGGGGATTTTGTTCTCCAGCTTGCGCATTATGATGCTATAATTCCCACTTTGGGAAAACACATTTACACGAAACCTCGGACCATCGGGCAAAACGTAGGATAAATCACATGAGCCGTTGCGAAATAGATCTGCTAAAAGGCGCCGGTCATCATTTATTAAAGTTAGAGCGAGCTGCTCTGTCTGAAAGGGGATCAGGTAACTGGTGGCAAGATCCATAACAACGGGATGAAGCTTACCATCTGCGGCTACTTGACATGGTCGACCGACTGTAAAATTCAAATCAGATATCCTTGGATGAGCACTAAGCATAACGGTTAGAATTCGATCCAAGTCTGCCTGTTTCATCTCAACCAACCTCTGTAAAGTCTGCAGGAGCGTTTTTGGCAAAAGGTTTAAACTTCGCCTTGTCAACGCATTTGTTATAAGCCTCGTCCGGATGTACCCTTCCGTTTTTCATCAGTTCCATTATGGCATCGTCCAATGTCTGCATGCCGAATTTTTTGCCTGTCTGCATGGATGACGGGATCTGATAGGTCTTTCCCTCACGGATAAGATTTCTAACAGCCGGGGTGGCAACCAAGATCTCAAAGGCAACACATCTCCCCTGTATATCAATTCGCTTAAACATGGTCTGCGATATCACGGCTCTCAAAGCATCAGCAAGGGTCGCCCGGACCTGGGGCTGCTGGTTGGTAGGAAATATTTCAATAATTCTGTCAACAGTCTTTGCTGCACTGATGGTGTGTAAAGTACCCATAACCAGGTGACCTGTCATTGCCGCCTCAATGGCCAGAGAAATAGTTTCCAAATCTCTCATTTCACCCACCAGAATGATGTCAGGGTCCTCACGGAGGGCCCCTTTCAGAGCTGCACCAAAGGACTTGGTATGGGAACCCACTTCCCTGTGATTTACAAGACACCCTTTGTGTTCGTGGACAAACTCGATAGGGTCTTCTACAGTAATAATGTGATCCTTACGATTACGGTTGGCATGATCCACAATTGCGGCAAGCGTGGTGGATTTTCCACTTCCGGTTGGCCCTGTAACCAGGACTAGACCCCTGGGAAGCATCGATAGCTTTGTCATAATATCTGGAAGGCCTAGCTGTTCAGCGGTCAAGATCTTACTTGGAATTTCCCTGAATACAGCACCGACGCCGTTTTTTTGCATAAAAAAGTTGGCCCTGTATCTGGCAAGACCTGGAATTTCATATCCAAAGTCAATATCTCCGGATTCTTCAAATAGCTTTATCTTACTCTCAGGGGCAATTTCATAGAGCATTGCCTTCAATTCATCATTTTCCAGTATTTTGTATTTTATACGTTGAAGGCTGCCTCTAATGCGAAATATGGGAGGAGAACCCGATGCCAGATGGAGGTCAGATGCCCCTTGTTCATGCATCAATTTGAAAAAAGCGTCTATTCTGGCCATAGTAACAAGTGTACCTCCTGGTGAAACACCACCATGTATTTATCTGGCTACTTTATCGGCCCAATGTCTTGAAAGACTTAAATGAAAGGTAACCCTAAACCTTAAACTCTAAACCTGTGAACGCGATGAAAGTTTAACACTTGATAGTCGGTTCCTTGGAAGCTATACTGTTTTTTATTTTTGAATCACTTAAGAAGCTTCTATCTTTTGTTCTTCCCATAAAATCTACTTTGCTGGAGTTTCTGTGTCCCTTTAAGGGGGTAACGATAGGTTTGCCTGGTAAAAAAAATTTAGAAGCTCAAACAGAATTCTGACAGAATGTATTTCATGCAACTTATTTTGCATATTTTACTATGATCTCTCTTGAATCATCTATTATTCGATTTAAAGATGTTTTTAAAAAATATTCTCCGGACAATATTATCTTTTCCGGCATTGATTTGGAGATCGAAAAGGGTGAATTTGTTTTCCTGACCGGTCCCAGTGGTGTAGGGAAAAGTACTATGCTACGCATCCTTTTTTGTGCTGAACGGCCTACATCGGGAGAGATCTGGGTGGACGGTGTGGCACTCTCATCCCTTTCAAATGCCCAAGTGCCATACCTGCGGAGAAAAATCGGTGTAATTTTTCAAGACTTCAAGCTTCTTTCAAATCGCACCATATTTGATAATGTTGCCCTGAGTCTGGAAGTGATTGGTTTGGGAAAGAAGCAGGCAGAACAAAGAGTAATGCAAGTATTGGAAGGGGTCGGGCTTACAGGGAAAATGAGTCACTATCCGTTACGGCTATCAGGAGGTGAACAACAGCGTGTAGCTATTGCCAGAGCTGTGGTGAATAGACCTTCCATAATTCTTGCTGACGAACCCACAGGAAACCTGGACCTGCAAAGGACTGAAGAAGTAATGATGCTTATGGAAGAACTGAATGCCAGAGGTGCAACTATTATTTTTGCAACCCACGATGAAAGACTCTTTGAAAATACCCATCGCAGAGTGCTAAGATGCCTTAATGGAAAAATCAGGACCTAATAATGACTTTGGCTATCCTTTGCCGTAGGGCATTTTCTGACCTTAGACAAGACTTTTGTGCACAGCTTATTACTACAATGGTGGTCAGCCTTTCCATTCTTATTTTTGCCTTTTTTACTTTGCTTTACTTTAACCTGCAATACTTTGTTGATAGATTTGGTACAGAGCTTGGCCTGACGATTTTCCTCACTAAAGATACACCAAAAGACCGAATTCCATCTCTCCATCAGAAACTCATAGGACTGTCGGAAGTGGAGAAAGTAACATACATATCTTCAGAAGAAGCCTTTAGGAGGCTAGAGCATTTTCTAAAGAACGAAAAGGATGTGCTTGAAGGAGTTGATCCCCAGTTTCTGCCCCCTTCTTTTGAAATCCAGATCAACAGGGCTATGTTCCAATTGAATAGAATTAGGCAACTGGCTGGAGAAATAGACAAGTGGCCTGAAGTGTCCAAGGTCCAATTTGGGCAGGAGTGGATAGACAGACTATATGTTTTTTCAGGTCTTGTTCGAACTATTGTGGCAATAACCGGAATCCTTCTATTATTCACCGCTGCTTTCGTGGTCACAAACACCATAAAGCTCACTGTTTATGCCAGACAAGAAGAATTGGAGATAATGCGCCTCGTTGGAGCAACAAATATGTTTATACAAGGTCCTTTCCTTGTCGAGGCCTTTTTGCAGGGCCTTTTGGGCTCAAGCCTTGCTTTGGGAATCGTTTTGGGGGGTTACAGGTTTTTGCAAGGATTTGAAGCCAAGTCTGAGCTGTTCAGGGGTGTGAGTATCTGTTTTATTCCTTGGCATTACACCGTCGCTATAATAGCAAGCAGCGTATTGCTTTGTGTAATAGGTACTGCCTTGGCCATGAGGAGGTTTTTGCGCTTGTGATAAAGCGAAACGGGCTTTGGCGTATTGCTCTAATAATATTATCAATACACGCTTATGCTTATGGCGAAGAGGATATAGTCAAAAAAGAACTTGAAGTCCAACAGCAAAGGCTCAAGTCCCTTCAAGAAGAGATATCAATTTACCGAGAAAAAGCATCTGACGTAGAATCGAGTAAATGCTCATTACTCAAAGAATTAACAGAACTGGATGAAAAAATAGCTCAGCAGTGGGAAATTCTTCAAAAAACTCGACAAGAGTGGACAATAAAAGAGCTTGCACTTATTGAAATCCAAAAGGATTGTGTCAGCCAGAAACAGGTCCTTCATGTACTAAAATTCCAGGTAGAGCGTAGACTTAGGGCACTAAGAGAAATGGGCGAACTGGGCAGTTTGAACATATTATTCGCTGCAGAGACCCTACCGGAACTTTTGTCAAGAGAGACCTATTTCAGGCTTATACTGGATTGCGACAGAGAGCAGAGACGCCTTTACAGATTAAGTATCAAGAAACTTGCCGAGGATGAAACCGAACTGGAACAACAAAGAGAAGCTCTTAAAACGGCTGCTGATGAAATTGAAACTCAGGCCCTGCTTTTTAGTGAGCGGAAATACGAAAAACAAGCCTTTCTGGACGAATTCAGACAACAGGGAAAGCTGTATGAGGTGATGTTGAAAGAGCTTGAATCTGCTGAGCAATCGCTTCAGGATATTATAATACGTCTTAGCAGCAAAAGTGCTGGGGGCCTCATTTCAGGTCCCGTTTCACCAGACATGTACGACTTTAGGTTACAGAAAGGCAAGCTAAGCCCACCTGTAGTAGGATGGTTATCCAGGACCGGTGCTAATGGCTGGAGGAATGACAGGGAATGCCCTGGTGTAATTTTTTCAACATTCAGGGGCAGTGAAATCAGAGCAATTTTTGACGGCACAGTTGAATACAATAATATCATACCCGGTTATGGAAGGGTCTTGATAATCGATCACGGAAACGAATATTTCAGTCTTGTAAGTCAGGGGGCACAATTCTTTAAGACAGTTGGACAGGAGGTCACAGAGGGTGAAATTATAGGTCTGACTGGTGGAGGTCCGTGGGTCCAAGAGGGCATATACTTTGAAATAAGACATGGTGAACAACAAGAGGACCCCTTTGAATGGTTTGACCCACGAGCCATAAAAGCAAGTCCTTCAAAATAAGTTGCTATTTTCCGTCATTATGCTGTCAGGATGTATGCAGGTCCTTTAGAGATTCAACAGGTAAAATACCTTTCTTGTGTTGACCTTGCGAGTTAGTTCTAGGGCGAACTGCGATGCTTCAATATCCTCAAATCGTTCCCCTGGTGTCTTCGCCATTCAGAATTCACAAACCAACGGTTTTGATTTTCGCTGAACCTCTGAACCCTGAACCCCGGTTGCGGTATTTTTATGCTTAAACAAGCCAGACCGGATGTCCTGGTCGCACGTTGCAGTTGACTATCCGATCTCACCTCTTTTAGTCAGTGGAGTTTTTGCATTAATTTGAGATGTTGAAAATACATAATAAGTTCAATTTTAAATTTTGCAGAGGGGAAAATTGTCCACCTGAGTATAATTGTTGTATGAGGAGAAAACCTAAAATATGTGTTGATGAGTTTGCTACAATTAAACAAGATATTTTACGAATTCAAAAAAACCAATCTGATTCTAAAATTAAACTTATTGAAACCAATAAAGATGAAAATTTTGTCGGAATACTCCAGGGTTGTCTTGGCCCAGAGGGATGTCAAGTTACTAAACCATTTATTTGTGAAAATTTTCCTGTTGGTATAAGAATAGCTAAAAAAGCTGCAATTCTTTTATTAGAGTCTTGTCCGCAACTTTATCTTTTGCTTGATGATACTGTTTTTTTTAACAATGTTATAGAGCGTATTCAATATAGAGATAAGACTATTTTAAATTTAACGCAATATGCAGAAGCAATTAAATGGATTAAGCAAATCAGAGAAAAGATGAAAGATCTATCAAGCATTGAAGATGGTAGTGTAGAAAAAATTTTTATGAGTTTTCTTTTTATAGCAAAGCAGCATTTTAACCAGACGGGTGAAATCCCAGGTGATTTTCAAACATTTACAGAATCAAATTTAAATGAAATAGTAAACATCGCCAATTCTTTTATTAAAAATTAAAGTGTTAAATAAATTTTTTCCTTTCTCTATAATCCAATTTTTTAAACTCTCTTTACTAGTGTCCTGTCAAGCAACAACTGACGCATCTTGCTTGTCCTTTTACTTACCTGACTACGTTACTCCTTCGGTTACATAGCACTGCTATGCTCCCTCAGTCGTGCCTTGCAGGCAGGTAAAATTACTTCGCAATCTTACGTCACTTCTCACTTGACATGACACTGGGAAATACTGAAGAACTATAATGTACTCCAAATTCTGGACAGGGTATTAAGGTGTATGGACTAAAGTGGACCCCCGTTCCTTAACTCTGTTTATCTCTTTATTCTTTGTCTAACTCATTTCTTATAGCTATCCCAATCTTTTCAAGAGTATATGGTTTTTTGATATATTGACCCACACCCAGCTCTTGTGCTTTTTTAACACGCCTTGTTTCAGAAAATCCGCTTGTGATGATTGCTTTCTGCCGTGGATGCAGTTTAAGTATCTGCTTGTATGTAACAAGGCCATCTATGCCGGGCTCCATTATCATATCTAACACCAGTAAATCTACAGAATTATTAATCAGGTATTCAACGGCTTTTTCTCCACTTGAAACTGTCGCGACCGTATACCCCAATTCTTTTAGGATCGTGGATGTAATCTCTCTTTGTTGTTTAACATCATCCACCACCAATATTGACTCTCCTTTGCTCAGATAGTTCTGAATTGAAAAAGCAGTATCGTTTTCCGCAGATTTTCGGCTGGTTGTAGGGAAATAGAGAATGAACTTAGTTCCATTCCCATGGGTACTTTGAATATCAATATATCCATTATGGTCTTTTAGTGTGTCCCATACCACCACCATCCCCAGTCCTGTACCGCTTCTTCCCATTTTCTTTTCCGTGTAAAAAGGTTCAAATATTTTTCCTATATCCTCATCAGAGATGCCGACCCCGGTATCAGAAACAATAAGAGCAACATAATTTCCTTCCTTCACATATTCATAACCGCTGACAGGTCTGTCAATATAACGATTTTCTGTTGATATAGTAATTTTTCCAGCTTCATATATAGCTTCGCCTGCATTTGAAATTAAATTCATAATGGTCTTGGAAAGATGAATTGGAGAGCCTGTGATATTTAAGAGTTCTGTTTCAAGCTTGGTCTCTATTTCTATATGTGGATGAAATAATCTTAATTGTTCATATTCAGGGCTTTTCTGATATTCATTAATAATTTCATTTAAATTTACAACTTCTTTAACAGACACGCCTCTTCTTGTCAGGGTTAGTAAATCTTGGACAATTGCCGAGGCTCTATTCCCTGATTCTTTTATGGTTAAGAGTGATTTTCTTAAAGGACTGTCATCAGGGATTTGCATCAATAACAAATCAGGATAACTTACGATGCCTGATAAAACATTGTTAAGATCGTGAGCCACTTTTCCTGCAAGAGTGCCGAGAATTTCCATCTTCTGGGCTTGAGAGAGTTGCTTTTCAAGCCTTTTCTTTTTTTTCTCCGCCTGCTTCAGTTCAGTTATGTCGCGAATATTTATTATCACCGATACCACATTAACGGCTTCGTCCAAGACAGGGTAAATATCTATTTCCTTTGTTATCCCGTTTGCGGGATCCGTTTCTTCAATACTCTTGCGTTTCCCGGTTTCAAAGACTTTCATGGCGTGACAGGGTTCACATGGCGCATTACGATTCATGTAAGCCTGATAGCAGTATGGATGACTCAAACGTTCTTCTGGTGGAATGTAATCATAGCCGTACCAGTTACTGATAAGAACTCGCAGGCTTTTGTCTTGAACTGTAAAAAGAGCGGGAATGGCATTAAATGAATCCTTTAAAAGTTTTTCCGATCTTGCCAGAGCCTCCATTGTATGCTTATTCTCAATAATAAGTTTTGACAACTGGTTTATTTCTCTTAAATGACTTTTTCCGGTTTTTTCCGCAATTTTTTGATAATATATAGCTTTATCTTTTGATTCTTCAAAAAGTCTTTTTAGCTCGGACAGTCTTTCTTCCAAATCTTTATTCTTATCATCCATATCTTTCATCACTTTGCAAAAATTAACAAGACCCCCGTCCAGTCAAGCCCCCTGCTTTTTTGAAAAAGAGGAGCAACTTCAACCCCTGAATAGAAACCAATGAGCGGTGTTTGATTTTCGTTAAATACTTTCTGAACCTCTATCGCTTCCTCCGTTATAGTATTTGATTGCCTTGCTGTACGTCCTGCACAGTCAATATATATTCCGAAAAGAGCCTTTTTCCCATCTGATCTTATTCGTTCCATAATTGTATCGGAATTTTGTCTCGCCGACTGTATCATTGTTGAACTATCTCTCAGCATAAACTGTATTTCAAGCCCTGGAGCCAGGTCCGGTTCAAAAATATTTATGCCTTGGCCGTCAGGCAGCACTCCCATGATCAGCCTGTTGACATAATTAGCCTCTTCAGGCTCGTCAAATTTTCCCCCATAGTTTATACCTATTGTTAGAAGATCAACAGGATATCGCTTATGCCAATTGTTATTACCATATAATTCATCAATTATTTCAACAACTGGCTTGCCATCCAGTTCGTAAATAGCCGAGCCCTCTATTTTTGTAATTTTATGATAAACACCGTCTAAAGGGCTGCACCCATGCATAATCCGAAAATAGGGCGTGAAATCGCCGCTTAACATAGCGCCGACAGCACATTGACTGTCAACGCAGGAACCGCAAAACTGTTTTGTGGGACCAAAGTCATAATCACCGATTAACCCGGCACCAATAATAGGCATAGTTGATATTAAGTTTTTTTCTATTCCTTGGATTAAAGGTGAAGAGGCGTTTAAAACCGGCGGGGCTTCCTCGGTTGGAGGAGTTTTAATAGAATCATAAAACAACAATAAAAGTTTTCCTTTCAGCTCATCTGCCAATTTTTCCGCCAATCTGCTTCCGGCTGTTTTTTCATCTTTATCTAAATTACCTGTTACAGCAACCTTGTGCTGCAAATTATCAGACTGAATTATTGCAATACCTGCCGGATAACCTTCATATGATAAATAATCATTAGTAATTATCCCTATAGCCGAACCTCCAATCACAGGGACTTCAGTCCCAACAACTGACTGAATTCCTTCGAAAAAATTATTATGATCAAGCTGTCCACTGCAAAAGGCGATCACAAAATCATACCTAAAAAGTCCGCCGTTTTCTATTGCATTTTCAGCTACGTTTTTTCCCGCTAAAAAAGCATTTTTCTCGTTACACCAGCCGACTCCAACATTCATTCTATACTCCTTGAAAAAAACTCCGGCTTTTTTGTTTTGGAATTCCCTCTGTGGGGTATCAACAGGTCAAGCGTACTTTTGACTCAGAATCACAAAGATGACAACAGCACTTATTTTCAGATTTTCAAACTCAGTTCTAGGCGCCCCTTTAAATCTAACAAATTTTACTTATTTGTGCAGGCTTTACGTACCAAATTTGTCGAGATTTCTACAAAACTCCCGTCTCGCACAATTATTGTATCGGCTCAAATATTTGGTTACCAAAATATGGAAACGTATTCCTGTCCTTTGGGCTGGTCTCCCTGGATATTAACCACTACATCATCGTCTGAAAGTTCAAGCGGCCTTGCCACCTCTGCAATCCGGTCTGTCCCGGAAAGATGGCCAGGGTCTGTCATAAATTGTATTAGGGCACGCTGGTTCTGAATGACCTTATGGATACTCTATCCTGTAACATGTAATCCCCCTTCAGATGATTTTCACAAGTAGCTATTAGCCATGTGCGCGCAAAATATACGTGAATTAACTCCTCCATGGGCCGAAACATTTATTTTCCCCTCTTTCTCACGATACATTGAAAATTCCTTGACCTGCAGTTTCCAATAGTGCTAGAAAAGTTAGCGTGTGGTGTCTGGGAGCGCCGCTTCGGCCCAAATCGCAAAAGGCGATTTCCTAACAGCTGCTCCAGGATTTGAAACGAAAAGGCGTCCATGGGATCTATACAGACAAAATTCTGCCCAAAGATCTTCATCGATAAAAGGGCAGGCCGCTTGAGAGCAATTTCAGCCGGTAATCCGGAAGAAGATTGATATGTTCGAGTGTCGACGCTATTTTAATAAATTGGGGCTTGTCAGCTATTTCATGGTTATTTCAAGCCTCATTTTTTTTATGCTTTATCGCTCCTGCGGGGTTTGGTCGTTTGTTTGCCAGCACACCGGCAGGCATGAGCCGGTTTTCTTGAACATAATCAATAATGACGCCATAGTTGTCGGTATTGTGTTATTATTGCTGTATCTCGGTTTTTTCAATACGTTGATTAAATCGATAAAATGGCTCGCTTACTTATCGAAAGCGGTCGTGATCTTCATCACCCTTTTTTACGCTGTCGATGCACTGCTTTTATTGAAAATTTACAAGCGCCTCCACTACCAGGATATCGCGAAATACGGTCTGGAAATTAAAGCCGGTCTTTCGTTTTTCGCACCGGTCAAGGCAATTTTCTTCAATTTTTTATCCATCGAGGTGATAGGGTTTGTCTTTGGAGTTATTTTCCTTTCTTTTGTCCTTTCCTTTATCACTTTTCAATTCAGAGACGACCACAAAAAAGCGCATTCGAGGCTGCTCTTGATCAGCGGGTTTTGTTTTGTGCTCTTTAGTTTTTTCCCTATGAAGCGAATTTATCTTCATGGAGGGGTCTATCAAAATATATTCGCGTACAATATGCCAAAGGGTTTTGATCGACAATATTCCAGCGGTTTTATCACGGCATTGGAAGAAAAACGGGAAAAGAGAAAGAAAAATTGTGAAGGGTTGGGAAAACGGAATAATATTATACTGTTGATCGTCGAATCACTTTCATCCTGCCAAAGTAAATTTTTCTCAGGACTCAACAATTTTACACCACGCCTTGACGAGATTGCAAAAGAAAACATGAGTTTTACGAATTTTTTTGCTAACGGCTCTACCACTGAACAGGGCCTAATAGCGTTGCTTCTTGGTAAAGTCCCATTGATTGGCGTTGACGCAGGGAGCCGAGGAGCATTTAAAGGTCATTATCAGTGTAAATCACTAGCTACTCTTTTGAAGAAAGCTGATTATGAAACATATTTTCTGACGACAGGCGACCTGTCTTTCACAAACAAGGGAGCATGGTTAGAGCAAATAGGCTTTGATGTTATCGAGGGGTCTAAGATATCATTCTATAAAGGATGGCCAAAGTTCAGCTTTAATGCCGCTCCTGATGAAGCCTTATATGCCTATGCTATAAAAAAAATTTTGGAGCAAAATTCAAATAAGCGGCCATATTTTATGGTCCTGGAGACGGTTTCAAGCCATTTGCCCTTGATTGACCCGGAAGGACTTTCCAATACGGAAAAATCAGTGTTCACATACGTAGACCGACAATTAGGTCTTTTTTACAGAGAGCTCGAGGATTTGGGCTTTTTCGGCAACGGCATGTTGATTATCACGAGCGATCACCGAATAATGGCGCCTCTTTCCAGCGTCGAGCTGGATATTTATGGGGGTTCGGCGTTTGCCCGAATTCCAATGGTGGTGGCGTTAGGCGGCAAGAGGAAAGAGATAGTTAATACGTGCTTTCAACAGACGGATCTTTATTCATCACTGGAATGGTTCGTTGCAAAACAGTATAAAAGAGTTCAATGGGACGGCAATTTCCTGCATCACAAACCAGAGCCTCCTTTCTGTATCTTGACACATACCGCTAATGACCTTGATCTGGTGTATGCTCGATGCGGTTTAGAGGAAGGATATATAAAACTTGAAGGGGACAAGACGCGTTTAGTAAGGGGACGAATAGACCCTAAAAAGCTTCCAGAAATAATTGAAAAAATCAACCGTATTAGGATATTCCGAGACAAAAAATGAAATATTTGGAGGAAACCCTGTGAAATAAAATAAGACGACCCCCGGCCCCTGGCGAATCTTAATATAACCTCAACGGAAAGAGATTTTATTTTTAAAATCTGCCATATTTTCTAGCCTCACCTGCATCGCCGAAACGGGAACAGCTATAAACCTTCTGGCTCTTCGCGTCCTGCCGAGCAGGAGGTTGTCTCCCCTTTCATATCCTCGCCATTTTAGTACATCGTTTGATTAAAAAGTTGTCATTGCGAGCGTTAGCGAAGCAATCTCGTGAAGTAGTTTGTGAGTTTTGTTGAGATTGCGTCGTCGCTTTGCTACTCGCAATGACAGCGCAAAGGTTTTCTTGAAACGAAATCCTAGTTGTCACTGTAGCCATCACCATCAATGTCGTTGTCAGCCTCTCCATTGCTGTCGACGTCCTCATCGCTTGCCGACACAGCGAAACTGATCTTAGAGATGGCAACCAGTCCCTGAAACCCGTCGTACCAGTTCAGGATATTTAACGCATCCTCGGGTTTGGATATGGGCTTTGTGAGAATCAGGGCAATTTGGTAATCTCCTTCTAACTTTTCGCAAGGGAAGTCAGTAAGATCAAAATCCTGGATGATGTGCTGCTGATGCTCCTCGGCTTTTTGAGGAGTGGGATTGGGGTGGGCTGGAGGGGGGTCCAGTTTCAAGGGAACCATTGCTACGTCATCAGAAGACGCATCCCCAGGTATCTGAATAACGAGATACGCATCTGCTTCTCCTTCCCAATAGGCCTCAAGACTGTGTGGCAGAACTACACTCAGGGAGAGAACGTCGTCGTCGCAATAATAGACGTGGTTATTGGTTTTGATGAGACCGCTTCTAGCCCCGGGCTTGAGTTTGCGCTCATGTTGGGTGGCACCCTGTGCAACCTGGTTCATCACCGGGGTTCCTTCGTTATTCTGGGACGCCGCAGCCTGATCCGGCAAATTTGCGTGATCCGGTGGATCGGCCCATGTGACCTGTGATGAAACGAATACTGCGAAAACAATCGCTAAAAACAATAATTTACCTTGTATCATGATTTTTCTCCTTTTTGTAAAAACATTGATAATCGTCTATACGACATGAATTTCAGGCACGCATTCATTACACCCCTCAGAGGGAGGCATCACAGAGATATCCGCCCTGAAGGCCCTTGCTAATCCACAAGTCATCTGCAATCGCCGTGCCCGAAGATCACCATCCTGGTCGTGACAGGCTTTTCTCTTATATCATATCTTTATATTTTACTAGAGAGGCCGGCTGAACTCACCAAAACCGGAAGAAATTTATCCCGAGGGGAAAATATCAGAATTCGTTGGAAGAGCGACCTACCCGGACGCCCTGCTAGTGCAGGGAAAATCCTCCACTGGCCCAGGCCTAAAGACCATCGGCACATTGTCAGGAGGGCTTCGCACCCCTTCATCAGCGTAAAATGTACCTCACTCACTGTCTAGACAAAAAAACTGATCATTCGTTGTTACAAGCGAAACCACTGGCATGACTCTTAAGAACTTATTCCACAGACCTCACTGTCCAGCAAGGGCTGAACGGATTGCATCCAGGTCCTCCGGTGTGTCCACTTCCAACGGGGCTTCTTCCACCCTCACAACTCCAATCGAATAGCCATTTTCAAGGGCCCTGAGCTGTTCCAGTCGTTCTATCTGTTCGAGTTTCCCCGGAGATAGAGTAACAAAGGTTTGGAGAAAATTCTGCCTATAGGCGTATAGGCCCAGGTGCCTTAGATAATGTTGTCCCGATCCTTTGGGCAGATCTTTCACAATATCAGCATCTCTGTAATATGGAATCATGGCCCTGGAGAAATAAAGTGCCTTCCAGTTACTGTCCACGACCACTTTAACCCGGTTGGGATTCATGGCCTCTTGGGCCTCAAGAGGACATGCAGGCGTTGTCATAGGAAAGCCGGGCCTTTCAAGGAGCATTTTTATAATTTCAACTACTGGTCGCGAATCAAGCAGGGGCTGGTCTCCCTGGATATTAACCACTACATCATCGTCTGAAAGTTCAAGCAGCCTTGCCACCTCCGCAATCCGGTCCGTCCCGGAAGGATGGCCAGGGTCTGTCATAAAAACCGTTCCGCCGGCTTTTTCCACGCACTTTGCAATCCTCGAATCATCAGTTGCCACTACTACCTGGTCAATGCCGGAGACCTTCAGTGCCCTTTGGTAAACATGGAGAATCATGGGGTTGCCCTGAATCTTTGCAAGGGGTTTCCCTGGAAATCTGGATGAGCCAAAACGTGCCGGGATTATGGCAACCACTTTGATTTGGGGATTTGGGGATTTGGGGATTTGGTGATTGGGAAGATTCATGTGATTTACCTAAAGTGAGCTAAAGTTATGGAATGTTGTCTCCTGGCAATCCCCTGAGCTGGCTGTCTTTCTGCTTGATCTCCAGGGCAAGCGGATATACCTGGCTCTTAGTCATGCCGGTAAGTCGGACCAAAAGATCCACACTATCCCTGAGTGACAAGCTCTTTTCTGAAATCAGGTGCTGAAGCGCTTTTCCTACTGCCTCCGGATTCTGGCAGGACTTTCTATGCCTATCCTCATCCACCCCTTCTATCACCAAGGTAATCTCACCTCTCACACGTCCCTCTGAAAGCTGCTTAATAATACCTGATACCGAGTCGGATATCACGGTCTCATGCATCTTTGTGAGTTCCCTGGCCATTACCATCTGCCTATCCCCTAAAATGACCAGAATATCTTCCAGGGAATCAAGCAGGCGATGGGGTGCCTCAAAAATTACAATTGTGTGAGGCATTTCTGCCAGTTGCTCAAGGGTCTTACGTCTTTCAGCCTGCTTGCTTGGAAGAAAGCCAGCGAAAAAAAATAAGTCTGCCGGCATGGCTGCCACGCTCAGGGCCGCAACAATAGCAGATGCCCCTGGTACTGGAATTACTTTGAAGCTGGCCTCCCTGACGAGTTTTACCAGGCTTGCACCCGGGTCTGAGAGTGCAGGGGTGCCGGCATCTGATACCAGAGCCACGTTCTTCCCTTCTGCAAGCAACTTAATAACCTTTTCGGCGCTGGTCCTTTCATTGTGCTTGTGGCAGCTCAAGAGGCCGGCCTTGATGCCCAGATGAGTAAGTAGCTTTCTGGTATTCCTTGTATCTTCTGCCGCAACAAGAGAAACCTCACCAAGGACCTCTTTTGCCCTTATGCTAATGTCTTTGAGATTCCCAATTGGAGTGCCTACTACATAGAGGACCCCATTATGTGGTGATTTAATAGGCATTTTTAGCGTATGTCGCAGTGACTGGAAAATTAAAGTAACGTCGCAGATTGGGTTTTTTCAGCGGAATCATTTAATCACTTGATTGTTTGTATACGTGAAAGATACGCTGAAGGGCGGTTACGTGGGTAAAAACTGCAATAATTACCAGAACCGGATAAATCCATCCGAAGATAAGGCCCACAGCAAGGATGAATATACGTTCAAACCTGGTAAGCACTCCCACCTTACAGCTAAAGCCCAAGGCCTCAGCCCTTGCCCTCGTGTAACTGACAAGGAGAGACCCGGTCATTGCAGAAAGTACAAGGGCCGCTTCAACCAATCCGCCTTGCCTGTCTATCATCAGATAGGCCATCAATCCCAGAAAGAGAAAGAACTCAGCATATCTGTCCACTGTTGAGTCAAGAAAGGCGCCAAATGGACTGACCCGTCCCTGCTCCCTTGCGAGCAGTCCATCAACAGCATCCAGGGGTCCGAATACAGCAAGCATCCAACCGGCAGCCGCCGGATGACCTATGCCAAGTACCAGACCGCTTGCTCCATAGGCAATGAGCCCGATAATGCTGACCATGTTGGGAGAAAGACCGAGCCTTCCGAAAAAACGGGCGACTGAAAGCAGATAGGGCCTGAACCAGTCACGACACCAATCACTGAAAGACCAATTAATCACCAAATCACCAAATTTTTAGCCACCGGTCCACACAGACTGCCACAGACTATTCAATTACCAAATTCCCCAGCACCCCAGCGCATCGGCCACACACATCAGGCCATAAAGGGTCTTTGCCCACATCTTCACTCCAGGTCCAACACCTGGCACACTTTTCACCCGCTGCCCGGATAACCTTGACAGCAAGCCCTTCTATCTCATCGCTCTGCCATACAGTGTTGTCTTCTGAGTCAAGTTCCCCACTCAAGTCAAGCTGGGAAATAATGGTAATAGTCCTTAGCAGTTCCCTATGTTCTTCCATAAAGTCTGCCATATCTTCAGGAGGCCTTATCAGGATCTTGGCATCCAGGGCAAGGCCTATCCGTTTTTCTTTTCTGGCAAGCTCCAGTGCCTTTGTAACTTCTCCCCTGATTTTCCATAGGAGTTCCCATTGAGCAATGGACGATTTATCAATGGAAATGGACGGGGGATTGGGCAGCTCAGCCAGAAAAACACTCTCAGCCCCAGCGCTCGGCAGGTGGCTCCAAGCCTCCTCAGCAGTAAATGAAAGTATCGGGGCCATAAGAAGCAATATATCATGGACAATACGATAAATGGCTGTTTGGGCAGAACGGCGGATACTGCCCTCCGGGTGCTCACAGTAGAGTCTGTCTTTTAAGATATCCAGATAGAGGGCGCTCAGGTCAACTATGCAGAACTGTTGAATTTGGCGGAACACACCGTGGAACTTAAACTCCTTATAGGCATGTTTGACACTTGCAGTTATTTCTCCAAGCCTCACCAGGGCCCAGCGATCAAGGGTCTCCAATTGGTCAAAATCCAAAGAGTGCTTATCCGGGTCAAAGTCAGACAGGTTGCTGAGAAGGTAACGGATAGTATTGCGGATTTTCCTGTACGCCTCAGTCAGGCGCTGAAGTATCTCGTTTGAGATTTTTATATCGTCCTGGTAGTCCTCTGCTGAGACCCAGAGCCTCAGCACCTCTGCCCCATATTTTTTGATGACATCAGCCGGTGGGATGACATTGCCCACTGACTTGGACATCTTTTTTCCCTTCCCGTCTACAACAAAACCATGGGTAAGTACTGCCTCGTATGGTGCCCGGTGTCTGGTCGCCACACTGGTAAGAAGTGAGCTCTGGAACCATCCTCTGTGCTGATCACTTCCTTCCAGATAAAGGGCAGCCGGAGAGGAAAGCCCTTTCCGGGTCTCCAGGACCGCTGCATGGCTCACCCCTGAATCGAACCAGACATCCAGTATATCGATCTCTTTGCGAACTCGTGTGCCACCACACTTTGGACAAGCAGCCCCAAGAGGAAGGAATTCCTCTGCCTGTCTTGCGAACCATGCATCAGAGCCCTCTTTTTTAAAGATTTCTACCAGGTGATCCGCTATTGCCTGGTCCATTAGAGGTTCTTCGCAATCCTCACAGATAAGGACCGTAATGGGAATACCCCAGGCCCTCTGTCTGGAAATGCACCAATCAGGCCTTGTCTCTATCATTCCGTAAATACGCTCTTTTCCCCAATCCGGGATCCATTTGACGGTCTCTATGGCGCGGAGGGCCTCTTCACGCAACGCTCCAGCCTCCATGGAGATAAACCACTGCGCGGTCGCTCGAAAAATTACCGGCTTTTTGCAACGCCAGCAGTGGGGATAGCTGTGCTCAATGGTCTCATGAGCTACAAGGCTGCCCTTATCTCGCAACATTTCAACAATCTTGTTATTTGCATTAAAGATGTTTTCTCCCTCGAATTCCTTTACCTCTGATGTAAATCTGCCATGGTCGTCAACAGGGGAATAGATATCAAGGCCGTATCTGATACCGCTTTCATAGTCATCCGCTCCATGGCCCGGAGCTGTGTGAACACAGCCTGTGCCTGTATTA
>JAFDDO010000044.1 GCA_019310825.1 Deltaproteobacteria bacterium
CCATAGATTTAGTCGATCTGATTGAGCAAAACCTCAGGACTAGCATTGATAATCCGAGGATTTTGCGATTGAGGATAGATTAAAGATGTGGTGAAGATGGGATGTGAAAATGCCAAGTTATTTTTTCGGGCCCTAATGGCGAATATTTCATGAAAAAAACCTGATCTGTTGAAAGGATAATTTAATGCCAAGACGTGATGATATCAAGAAAGTCATGATTATAAGCTCCGGGCCAATTGTAATAGGCCAGGCTTGCGAGTTTGATTATTCCGGCACCCAGGCCTGCAAAGCCCTTCGCAAACTCGGTTATGAGATAGTGCTGGTCAATTCCAACCCTGCAACCATCATGACCGATCCCGGTATGGCTGATGTTACCTATATTGAGCCTTTAAACATCCAGACTATGACGGAAATTATAGAAGAAGAAAGGCCGGATGCCCTTCTTCCCAATCTGGGCGGCCAGACCGGCCTGAACCTTTCCTCAGAACTGGCCCGAACGGGCGTGCTGGATAAATACGGTGTCAAGATAATCGGTGTTGAGGTCGATGCTATCAAGCGCGGCGAGGACCGGATCGCATTCAAGGAGACCATGGACAGGCTCGGCATAGAGATGCCCAGGAGCAAACCGGCCTTTAGTGTAGAGGAAGCTGAGAAAATTGCCGCTGAACTTGACTACCCTGTGGTCATCCGGCCTGCCTATACCATGGGAGGAATGGGCGGGGGCCTGGTATATAATGTGGAAGAACTGCGAACCATTGCCAGCCGGGGCATTTCGGCGAGCCTGGTGGGCCAGGTGCTGGTGGAGGAGTCGGTGCTGGGATGGGAGGAATTGGAACTCGAAGTCGTGCGCGACGCCAAGAACCAGATGATTACCGTCTGTTTTATCGAGAATGTGGATGCCATGGGCGTGCACACGGGCGACTCCTATTGCACTGCCCCCATGCTTACTATCGATTCTGCACTGCAAGAGCGGCTTCAAAAATGGTCGTACGACATTGTTGAGGCCATAAAGGTCATAGGCGGCACCAACGTCCAGTTTGCCCATGATCCCAAAACCGGCCGCGTGGTGGTGATCGAAATAAACCCCAGGACCTCACGTTCCTCGGCCCTGGCTTCCAAGGCTACGGGTTTTCCCATCGCGCTTATTTCCGCCATGCTGGCAGGGGGCATGACGCTGGACGAAATTCCTTACTGGCGAGAGGGGACCCTGGACAAATATACGCCCTGGGGTGACTATGTAGTAGTGAAATTTGCCCGCTGGGCCTTTGAAAAGTTTGAGGGCTCGGAAGATAGGCTGGGTACACAGATGCGTGCCGTGGGCGAGGTCATGAGCATTGGCAAGAATTATAAGGAGGCCTTCCAGAAGTCGATTCGCTCCTTGGAAAACGGTCGCTACGGGCTCGGCTTTGCAAAGAACTTCAATGGTAAATCGCTTGATGAATTGATGGAACTGCTGGTCGAGCCGTCGAGTGAACGGCAGTTTATCATATACGAGGCCCTGCGACAGGGAGCCGACGTAGAAACGCTTTTCGAGAAGACCTATATTAAGCCCTGGTTTATTGAACAGATGAAGGAACTGGTGGAGCTTGAGGAAAAGATCCTGCAATACAAGGGGACCGTTGTGCCTGATGATTTGCTGAAGCAGGCCAAGAAAGACGGGTTTTCAGACCGGTATTTGTCTGAGATCCTCAGCATCACTGAAAAGGATATCCGGCAGCAGCGCACCTCTTTGGGCGTGATAGAGGCGTGGGAATCTGTGCCGGTGAGCGGCGTGGAAGATGCGGCCTACTATTTCTCCACATACAATGCCACTGATACTGATAAGGTAGAAACAAGCAATAGGCGCAAGATAATGGTTTTGGGCGGCGGGCCTAACCGTATCGGGCAGGGGATCGAGTTTGACTACTGCTGTGTTCATGCAGCCTTTGCACTGCGTGACGAGGGGGTTGAGTCGATCATGGTAAACTGTAATCCAGAGACCGTCTCAACTGATTACGACACCTCAGACAAGCTCTACTTCGAGCCGCTTACGGTCGAAGACGTATTGAGTATCTATGAAAAGGAAAAGCCTGAGGGCGTGATTGTCCAGTTCGGTGGGCAGACCCCCTTGAATATTGCCAATGAACTGGCCGAGGCCGGTGTCAACATCATCGGCACTTCTCCTGAGACCATAGACCTGGCTGAGGACCGTGACCGTTTTCGCAAGATAATGAAAAAGCTCGGTATCCCTGAGCCTGAATCGGGCATGGCCAGCACATTGGAAGAAGCCCTTAAAGTGGCTGAGAGGATCGGTTATCCGCTCATGGTCCGGCCCTCATACGTGCTTGGGGGGCGGGCAATGGAGGTTGTCCATGACGAGGAGATGCTAAAGCACTATATGGCCGTGGCAGTGGATGCGTCGCCGGAGCGGCCGATTTTGATTGACAGGTTCCTTGAAAACGCAATTGAGGCCGAAGCAGATGCTATTTCCGACGGCACTGATGCCTTTGTGCCGGCTGTAATGGAACATATCGAGCTTGCAGGGGTCCATTCGGGCGACTCGGCCTGTGTGATACCCCCCATCAGTATTCCCGCCAAGCACGTTGATACAATTTACAATTACACGAAAAAGATTGCTGTGGAACTCGGTGTGATCGGCCTGATGAACATCCAGTACGCTGTTGCCAATGACGTTGTATACATACTTGAAGCAAATCCCCGTGCCTCCAGGACAGTGCCTCTGGTTTCAAAAGTCTGCAACATTTCCATGGCCCGCATGGCAACCCAGCTCATGCTGGGCAAAAAGCTCGCAGACCTGGATATCAAACCTGGATTGATCCCTCACTTTGGCGTCAAGGAGGCGGTTTTCCCCTTTAACATGTTCCCGGAGGTCGACCCGCTCCTAGGCCCGGAGATGCGATCCACAGGGGAGGTCCTAGGGCTTGCAGACTCTTTTGGACTTGCTTTTTATAAGGCCCAGGAGGCGGCTCAACAATGGCTTCCTTCCGAGGGGACCGTGCTTGTCACAGTGTCCGAAAAAGACAAGCATGCTGCCCTGGAGGTGGCGAAGCAGTTTGACAGACTTGGCTTTGAGATCAAGGCGACTGAAGGGACTCACAAGTTCCTGGCAGAACACGGCATTCAATCCGAGCCAATCCGCAAGATGCATGAGGGACGCCCAAATATTGTTGACGGGATAAAAAATAATGAAATTCAACTGATCATCAACACACCCAGCGGCAGACTGAGCAAGCACGACGACTCCTACATCCGAAAGGCGGCAATCAAGTTCAAGGTGCCGTATATCACCACTACGGCTGCGGCCATTGCCGCTGCCAGGGGGATCGCAGCCTGCCGGAAGGGGCATGGTAGGGTAAAGTCGCTTCAGAGATACCATAGGGATATTGGGCAGAAATAGTGTTTGAGAAAATATGAGGACAATCGCATGAAATCATTGCTAGATAACTGTGGCGTATTTGGTTTATCTTCGGATACTGAATGTGCTCATGAGATTTTACAGGGAATTGATTTTCTCCAACACCGGGGGCAGGAGTATTGGGGCATTTCAACTTTTAACAAGGACATTCATCAGGTCACACATTATGGCAAGGCAGTCGGTATATTATCACTTGAGGAGTTGAAATATCTTAAGGGAACATTGGGCATCGGGCATGTGAGCCTGTGGGAGCGACAGCCCGTCAGATGGCAGTGCCAAATGGGAGAGATTGCAGTGGCATTTAGCGGCAACGTGCTTAATGCTGACGTGCTGATCGCAGAAATGAAGGCCCGAGGTAAGTCCTTCTATAACGGGTACAACATTGAAGTAATTTCCAAAATCATTATGGAAGAGAAAGATGTGGTGATCGGAATTCAGGCCCTTGCCAAAAAGATCAGGGGGGCCTATTCCCTTGTGGTTTTGACAAAGTATGGCATTTATGCGGCCCGGGATATCTATGGCTTCCGACCACTCATTTTGGGGCACAGTCCGGGCAGGTATGCTGTTGCATCAGAGTCACGGGCTTTTCAGAACCTTGAAATGGATATCCACCGAGATGTACTCCCAGGGGAAATTGTTCTGATCAATGACAAGGGCTTTCAGACAGTGGCACAGCTTGATTCCCCGCGCAAGGCCCATTGTGCCTTTGAGTGGGCCTATACAGCGAGTCTTGATTCCATCATAGACGGCGTCTATGTACAGGAGGCCCGGAACAACTTGGGTGAAAGCCTGGCACAGCGAGATATCGACGAAGGAGGTATGGAGGTTGATATCGTGTCGGCAGTGCCCATGTCTGGAATCGGCCATGCCCTCGGGTATCACAAGAGATCAAAGATTAACTACCAGGAAGTTTTTCTCTATCATCGATACGCCGACCGGAGCTATACACAGTCGACCCAGCTAGCCAGGGAAAAGATGGCCAAGCGCAAGCTGTCCATCTTACCTTATGCAGTTAAAGGCAAAAGGATTGTTCTTTGCGATGATTCGATTGTCCGGGGCACACAGATATTTCATAAGGTTAGGGACCTGAAAAAGGCAGGGGCAAAGGAGGTCCATGTACGCATTGCCTGCCCGCCTCTCATGTGTCCATGTGATTTTGGTATCTCTACCCGCAGCCATGAAGAACTGGCAGCCAGACGTTATTTAAAATCAGTGGATATCAAGTCCTTGGAACAGCTTAGGGGTTTGGAAGACTGGATAGCCAAAGAGATAGGCGCGGACTCTGTAAAATATAACAGTCTTGATGCATTTGTTGCAGCCATGGGTATTCCAAAAGAGGATCTTTGTTTGATGTGTTTTGATGGAAAAAGTCCTACGGAGAAACAATGAAAACGGAAGAAATCAAAACAATATCAAGCGAAAGCTATCTAAGTGAGATTATAGGCTCGGGCTGGACGATAGCGGGACCAAGAGAGAACTCAAAGAAAGATCTGCGTTTTGCAAGGAACTTCTTTAAGCGCAACATGGAATTTGTCCCTGAACATGTCTTGGAGGCTGACGGTTTCAAGATCGTCCAGCCGAGCACATTCACGCGCGGTCATCAACTCATGTTTAAAAACGAGGGACAATTGATACGCTACACCAGAAGCCAGTACACGCTTATCTCGGGCGACGATGAAATCCCTCTCTATGTCATTCTGAACGAAGACAAGACAGATTTGTAGCATCTTGTTCTTTTTGTACCCGTTCGCTAACCCCGAACTTTGAACCTCTGAACCTTTGAATCTCTAATATTAATTCCTGATATGCCGGAAGACATAAGAGATAAACCATATCTGCTTCATAAAGATATACTGGGACTGAACTTTATCAGAGAACCTGGCATTTATCTCTACAGGAAGCATTATCGTTCAGGTTTGCGCTCCCATATCATGCAGGTATTAAAACCGGAGGATGTTGAAAAGGAAAATAAGGGGGTCATCATTGATGGGTTGAGGTGGTATCCGAGGGCCGAGCCGTTAAAGATGTTGAGGATATTCAGAAAAAGATTCAATACACTGGTAGATGCTGAGGAAGAGCTGAAGAGAGTTGGGATTATTCAAACCTACCTGGCCCCTGATTATCTCGCCATGCCCGGGGAGTTTCTCGTGGATTATTCAAGGTATGGGAAATGCGAGGTCCTTCTTTGTGGTTTGCAGGAGTATGTGCAAGGTCAGATATTGGACCCGTGGGGTCTATTGAACAGAGACCATTTGGCTTCACTTCGGCATGACGTGAGTTTTGACAATGCTGAGGACTCAGCCACGCTAAGCGACCTATGGATACGCAGTGTTCGGGAAAAAGCTCAGGAATTCATAAAAAGATTGAAACAAATGATTACGGAGACGGGTCATGTCCCGGATCTTGCGGGCGCAGGGAACCTTATCCTGACACGGTCCGGAAATATCAAGCTTGTGGATATCAATAATATTTCAAGGGTCTCGTTCGATCCGATCGTCAATCTTGATGACAGGGGATACCCGGTCTGTGATAAATCGATTGAGGCCCTTTTCCTCATTGAGAAGAAATTGCTCGGCAGATCTTCACTCAGGACAGGACCAATTTATGAAACGTTCCTTCATCCTGAAAGAATAAAAGAAGTCAGGGCATTGGATGAGGAGTTTCAGATTTCCATGGCAGCTCCCATATCCTGGCCCGGATCATCCTGACTACGCCGCATTGTGAGAACGGTTGTTTGACACTGAATATTTGTTTTACTAAAATATTGTATTTCTTAATCCTAACTTTTTGAATCCACCTGCCACCTCGGGTCAATCTCAGGTGGGCTGATACAGATTTACAGGTTTAGGAGGAGGTGATGCAGGATGTCATGATTATAACCCAAAAAAATTTGTCTGAAGTCCTTACTGCAAACCAGAAAACAGGAGTCACGAACATGAAAAAATTCAGCGCTTTATCTGCATTGATTGCAATTTCAGTTTTTCTCCTTTCGAGCCAGTCTTTTGCTCAGCCTGGGATGAAATGGAGTGGAAGCGGCGGCTGGGGTCCCAAAAGTCCGTATTGCAGAACGTATAATCCGGCTACCGTGGAAAGTCTTAGTGGGGAAGTAATAAGTGTTGAAAAGTTTGTTCCAGGGAAAGGAATGTCCAGTGGAGTTCATCTGGTCTTGAAAACAGACAGGGAAACGATCTCCATCCATTTGGGACCGGCGTGGTATGTGGAGAACCAGGATATAAAGATCGATGTAGAAGACAGGATTGAAGTTAAAGGTTCAAGGATTACCTCTGCTGGAAAATCAGTTATCATCGCGGCAGAAATAAAAAAGGGTAATGAAATATTGACACTCCGAGATGAAAACGGTTTC
Source organism: Deltaproteobacteria bacterium (assembly GCA_019310825.1). Classification (GTDB taxonomy): domain Bacteria; phylum Desulfobacterota; class Dissulfuribacteria; order Dissulfuribacterales; family UBA3076; genus UBA3076. The sequence continues at coordinate 6,780 of JAFDDO010000044.1, forward strand.
CCTGTTTGGGCCGGGTGGAGGAGAAGATAATCAGCTTAAAACGCTTGCCTTAGTTGTTTTGCCTGCGGCTGAAGAAAAGGCCGACCTGATTGATTTTTTGTCCGTAAATTATGGAGGTATTAATGATACGGTCGTCAACGGCCATATTGATCCTCGTCCTGTTCCTTTTCTTTGGAAACATTTTTCTGTTAATAGGCCCAGAGGCCAAAGCCGGGGAGATATTCACTCCGAAGGTCGCTGACCGGAGCCATGAGGAACTGGCCCGGCGGGACTTTATGGCCGTCTGTCCACCATTCTTTTTGAAGGACGAGGACGGCACCATTATTGATCCGTTACACGGGATCAATCAGGATCGACCTTACAGCCCTAAGAAGACTTGCGGGGCCTGTCACGACTATGATCTTATCACCAGTGCCTACCACTTTCAGCAAGGAAAAAACGAAGAAATAAAACCGGAGCTTGCGGCCGCCTATTCCTGGATGTTAAGCCCTGGAAATTACGGAGGCAGATACTGTACAGTTGCCCCGAACTTTCGCCAGTTGGCGAGAAAGAAAAACGAGAATGCCAGGGAAATCGATCTTTCTTCCTTTGAGTTTGCCAAGGCCTGTAGTAGCTGTCACCCAGGTGGTGGACCTCTTGAGTATGACAGAAACGGAAATCGTTATGACTGCTATGCAAAGGACCCTTCAAACCGCATTGTCCCCGGAGGGGAAAACGGCTTTGACGGAGACTACTTCAAGTCCCGCTGGGCTGAATCAGGCGTCCTGGAGGCAGACTGCCTCTTGTGTCACCTTCCCTCATATGATCACAAGGCAAGAGAGGCCCAGATCAAGGCCCTGAACTTCCGCTGGGCCGCATCGGCAGGAGCGGATTTTGCGATTGTGGAAAGGGCTGTGGCCCAAAATGCTGCGCCAACTATCAAATACAAGACAGAGATATTTCAGCCTGATGGAAAGGTGGCCTTAAACATCGTTCGAGAAGTACCCAAAGAGAAGTGTTTAAACTGCCATCTGGAGCCTGATTGGAAAAAGAAAGGGGAACCATACAACCATCGTACCGACATTCACTTGCGGGCCGGACTCAAATGCGTGGACTGTCACGTCACCGGAAGATCCGCCACCGATGAGAGAATAGCCGGGCAGGAAAGACATGAGATCGGCAAAGGCGACGACCCGACAGGGCTTGTAAGAGAGGACCTGAACAACTCCATGCGAACCTGCAGGGACTGCCACATGGATGGGCTGCTCAAGGCACCGGTACCAAGGCATGTCGGCCTTCCTCCCAGGCATCTTGACAAAATTGCCTGCCAGACCTGCCATATCAGGCAGCGGCAGGTGAAAGCGGCGCTCATGCAGGACAGCACGGTCTTTAATGCCGCCCCACGAATCGCTAAGGCGGGGAAACGGATATGGACCTTCTACGGACCGGACATGAAGCCCTGGAACCTCTATGGTGAAGCCAGCTCTTTTACCGACAAGCGTCAGCCCCTTTTCCTCTACGAGCCCGTCAGGGCCTGGTATAAGGGGCAGATATATCCCATGAATCGGATCGACAGCATCTGGATTGGGATACTGAAATCAGACGGGAAGGGCCTGGATCAACCCTATATGAAAGATCTCTATGCCATGTGGACCGCGCATCTCAAAGACCCTGTGAATAACTTTCCTGAACTCGGCAAGATAAAAGACGATAATGGAGACAGCGTTTCTGAGGCCAATCGCCCTGAAGAAATCCAAGGGCTCCTTGCAGCGGTGAAGAGGTATCTGGTCTCTCAGGGAGAACCCCTTGATGGCAGATACGTGATCCTCGTCTCAGGCAGCCGCTATACCAAAGACGGCATAATCTGGAAAGGTCTCTATTTCACACCAAAGCCGTGGGAATATACCGCCTATGCCTCCACGTTTAAACTTAGCCACGGCATCTCTTCTGCGAGTTCGGCCTTGGGGGCGGGCGGATGCACTGACTGCCACGGCTCATGCTCCTCATTTTGGACAAGGCCCGTGATGAAAGAGCCATTCAGCGGCGAAGGTGCAATGCCGATCTTTGAGCCCAATTCCGTCCTGCTTGGGATGTCGCCTCTTGCAGTAAAGATTAGCGGGTTCAGGCACGAGATACTGGAACCTCTCCTTTTTTACGGCACCTTGACTTTGCTTGCCGGACTGCTGTTTTTTGCAGTCCTTTATGGGGGAGCCATAGAGTACCGCGGTGCAAAAGGGGTTCTTGCAGACCTTGGCCACCGGCTGATGTTAGGGATACTTGGGGCAGTCATTCTGGGACCTACTATCATCGTCCTGTTTGGAAAATTGCTTCCCTGTCAGGCAATGGAAGCCTTGGGAGTATTCCACAAGGGCATAGGTATAGTTCTAGTTGGGGCAGCCTTCTGGCTTCTTGTCAGCTCCAAATCAGAAAAGGGGTTGTTTTTCTGGCTGGGAATTTTGGGAATCGCCTTCATGACCGTTACAGGAGCAACCCTCATGACGGCTGATGCTATAAGTATTAGGCAGATCATGTTTACCCTCCACGACATCGGGGCCGTGATCCTTTCCGCCCTTGCAGCAAGTGTATTTCTTCTGACGTTCTTAAGGGTGCGAAAGAACGCATAAATTCATTATAACCAGTCAGCTAACTGGTTATGGCCTGGAACAGCTCCTAATCTGGAGATTATATTGCCAAATTTGACCTTTGTATAAGTAAGGTATCTGGCAAATAGAGCAAAACAAAGTCTAGTGGCCGAACAACCGATCTTAAAAGACAGCTAAGACCCCATAAAAAATAACGCTAACCACTACTATGAAAATAGGTGATTAATTTCAATCGCCGACATCAAGTATCAGTTCGTTTTTTTGGTTCTTTACAGAAGCTCGTGGAGCTTTTGCAGCATTCCACTAAATTCGTCGCCGTGGAAGCAGAACTGCAGCTCACAGAATTGTTTCCGGAGCGCTTGGACTTGATCGGAGACAACGGCATCCTTTATCACCACGTCACGCATCAGCTCGGCCAGTGTGTGGAAGTCGTCTTCTTCCATGCCGAATCGTGTCATCTCAGACACTCCCATACGCAGAGCCCCTGACGCAGTGAATCCCTCTTCGTCTGTGTTGGCCTGATAGTTACATATGATGTTGTTGGCTTCGAGCCGGCTCGCGATTTCTGACCCGTGGCTGTAACCTACGTCCACGATCACCTGGTGGGTTTCAGTAAAGTCAATGGCAGGGTCTCCGGCCACATTTAGCCCGCATTCCTTCAGTGCCCGGGCAAATGCCTTGGCATTGGCGATGACCCTGGGTTGGTATTTGTCCTTGAATTGATTCATTTCGTAAGTAGCCATGAGCAGCCCTAGTAGAGTGCCAAGGTGGTGATTTGAGACCGACCCTGGGAAGGCTCGCCGAAGCAGGGCTTCCCAAAGTTCGTATCGCTCTTCGTTTTTCTGAAAACGGCTGCCCACTATGCCACGCTGCGTGCCAAAAAAGGTTTTGTGCGTTGATCCGGTTACAAGATCAACTCCTTCGGCAAAGGGCATCTGGAAGTGCGGGCCAATAAGCCCCAGCACATGGGCCATGTCGTACATCACAACAGCATCGATATTTTGATCGTCAAGAAACCGGCGGATCTCATTGACAGGCTCTTTGTGCAGGACCATGCTCTTTCCGAACAGGATCAACTCAGGTCGGTATTGATCGATCAATTCTAGTGCGGCCGGCACATCGATCTTGTGACGGTTTTCAGCCAGAACGGGAAAGTTTATCACGGCAGGGCGTTCAGTGCGCGGGTCCCGGGCCACAAAGTCATGCAGCGCACCCATTGGCTGGGCGCTGAGGTGGCCTCCTTTGCCAATATGGTTGTTCATCACCCGGCTAATCCGGCGGGGTTCAGACTTGCGGTCAGCGCGATTAAGATAGTTCACCATAGCGCTGAAAACAGCAGTGTTGGCCATCTGTCCGCTGATAAGGCGCGTCTCCACATTCCTGCAGCCGAGGAATTCCTGCATTTCCTCTTCCAGCATCCTCTCAACCTCACCTATGAACTCAGTACCCTGGTAATAGAAGATCTCTGAATCGTAGAATGCTGTTGCCTTCTTGTGCTCGGCATAGCGGAAGGACGGGTCCATCACGGAGAGCAGCCTGGTCATTGAAGAGATGGTCATCTCTGAAGGAATAAGGTTGATACACTTCTGCTGTCGCCATTGGGTGTTCTCCATGGCCTTTTCCAGCAGCCTGAGGGCCTTGGCCGGCCTATCTCCTTTAGGGAGTTCCTTATCCTTGATTTCATGATCAAAGATGATAGGACGCACGTACGGCGGGGCATCAGAGCGCATGTGGAAAGGCACCACAACGGCATCAACTTTTTTGCCGCGGATATCGATTGAGACTTTATTATCATCGATGATATCGCTGTCAATATAGGCAAGGCAGATGGAGCGCAACTTCCGTTGGTCGGTCTGGGCCGATTCCAGCCCTTCGCCCTTGACAGACCACATGGGGACCATGGTGCCGCTGGTCACGTAACCGACATGCTTGTCACCCTTGAACACCTTTGAACCTTCACGGGCAATGCCTCGTCCCGCCACGGCAATGGGCCTGGTTATGCGAGGCAGGTCCTGAATGAGCGAATAATCGCGGAAGATTATTTTCTTCAACGCCTCATTCTGTTTGGCAAGCTCTGCACGGCCCATAAAGTCTCCCTTCAGGGGCGAGAAGCTCACAGCGAACTTAGCCAAAGGACACGATATTATGGGTATTTCTTTGCCTTCAGGGTCTTTCCCAAACTCATGGCCATAGAGCGGCAGGGCGGCTTCCAGGCGGAGTGTGTCCCGTGCGCCAAGTCCGATGGGTGTTGCCCCCTTGGCCACAATCAGATCCCATAGCACCGGGCCTTCGTCCCGGTCGGCAAAGAGTTCAAAACACAATGGTTCGCCGGTGTAACCGGTGCGGGCCACCTTAACCTTGACACCGGAAATCGTCACTATGCTTACGGAATTCCGCGCTGGCTCTGGGAGCGAACCGGATTCTATGATCTGTTCCAGAATCGAACGCGACTTAGGCACCTGGAGTGAAAGCATGACAATCTCTTCTGTCCGGTCGATCATCTCAACGTCGTCAAAATCCTTTATCAAGGATTGGAGGTGATTCCAGTCCTTCTCGCAGTTTACCGCATTTACAACCAACAAATATTCCTTCTCGACAAAACGATAGAGATAGGCGTCGTCAACAGCCCCGCCTGTTTCAGTCGGTATGATGGTGTATTGGGCACCTGTCGCAATGATGTCGAGGGCTTCGGCATTGTTGCTCAATGCGTGCTGAAGAAACTTCAGTGCCCCAGCACCTCTGAAGATAAATCGCCCCATATGGGAAACGTCAAAAAGCCCTGCTTCCTTACGGGTTGCCAGATGCTCTTCCACAATACCAGTGGGATAAAAAATAGGCATGTCCCAACCGCAGAATTTCACTATCTTGGCGCCCAAGGCCACGTGCCGGTCATATATAACGGTCCGTTGTATTTCGCTCATGAATAATCTCCTGTCTATTATAAAAAGCTAAAATGTTATCAGGCTTCAGGGATTTCGTCAAATTCTCCGCAGATAGGATTAGGGCCGTTTGCATTCACAGGTAGTATATGATAATCGTTCAGTGGTTCAGGGTTAAGAGGTTCAAGGGTTAAAGGTTCAGAACCTTTGAGCCGTAGGTTCTGAATGGAGAAAGCATGAGAATGGAACGAGGGGAGCATATGTCATACCCCCCCCTAAATTTGAGGATATTGATGTATGGCAGTTG
>JAFDDO010000202.1 GCA_019310825.1 Deltaproteobacteria bacterium
AGCAACTGGATTTTTACGATAAATTGTGCAATAAACCCCGACTTCTTATTTATTACTTACTTTATTGCAATATACGCCATACAGAAGGGGAGAATAGAGGCTGATATAAGGACATTTTGTTAAAGGACAGGTACGCCCCTTTTGACCGTCTATCCAGAAAGTGGCATATTTGCAAAAGCTGTAAACGTTTTCAGGAAGGACGGGCTCAAAGTCTTGACAAATTCCTTCGGATGATTCTTGAAATTGACTGGGAAAAGCAAAGGCCACATTCAATTCTTTCTTGCCATCGCTATCTATCACTTTTCTTTGCACCTCAAACTTTAAGTATTAAGCTCGTAACGTATTTACAATAAATGCTCTTTCCGTAGATAATAAGCAAAAATCATTCCGAGCACTTAATCATTAATACTGCGGCAAAGCCGTATTTATCTTCTCGCAAAAAAGATATAAAAGAAACAAATTGCCATTGCAAGGATTTTTTCTTTACATTATGGAAATCTATTTTTTAAATAAAGAGCCAAATAATAAATGTATAAATAAGGATTCAAAAAGATGGTATTTTTTGCCCTTTGCAACGGGTTTTTCCTGGTTTTTATAGCTGATTTTAGACTTTTCGAGTAAGAATTTCTTAAGCATTAGATAAAATAAATATTAATCCTGTCACAATTTAAGAAAACCAGTTCAATTATTTGTGTAATAACAACGGGATACTGAAAAAATGAATGACAAGGTGGGCCGAAATGATCCGTGCCCTTGTGGAAGCGGACTGAAGTATAAAAAATGTTGTCTTCTCAAGAAGGGCTCGAAACACAGCGATCTCAAAAATCTATATTTACAGAAATACAGAATTCGACTCAAGGAAAAGGAGGATATCGAAGGCATCAGGAAGGCTGGACAATTAGTCCTAGAGCTCCTGCGATTGGTGAAGAATGAGATTAGGCCGGGAATAACCACTGATGATATTAACACGTTGGTTCATGAATTCACCATTAAAAATAATGCCATCTCCGCGCCTCTGAATTACAGGGGTTTTCCCAAAAGCGTTTGTGTTTCGGTAAATGAAGTTGTATGTCACGGAATCCCTGGCAAACGGGTCTTGAGAGACGGGGATATTGTGAATGTGGACGTAACTCCGATCTTGAATGGATATTATGCCGATGCAAACCAGACTTTTTTCGCGGGATCGCCCGGTTCCGAGGCCCAAAAAATTGTAAGGGTTGCCCGAGAGAGTCTAAAGGTCGGCAGGTCCATGGTGCGCCCTGGAAATACAATAGGAGATATTGGATGGGCTATACAGAAATATGCTGAAGGGGAAGGTTGCTCAGTGGTCAGAGAATTTGTTGGTCATGGTGTTGGGTTTGAATTCCATGAATCTCCAGAGGTCCCCCATTATGGTCTAAAAGGGAAGGGTATAAGTCTACTTCCAGGCATGGTTTTTACAATTGAACCCATGATAAATCTGGGAGAAAAAAATATTCTGATATTGGAAGATAAGTGGACAGTAGTAACTGCGGATAGATCGCTTTCTGCTCAATTTGAACAAACACTTGTTGTTACTGAAAATGGTTATGAGAGCTTAACACCTTTTGATCTGTGAACCAAACCCGCGATTGTCACCAGAAGTAATCCGGCTCAATTGACAAATTTAGTTCGTAGCTGGTAGCTCAGGGTTTATGGCTACCAGCTACGAACTAATATGTGAATAATTTTAAATACAAGAAACTCGAAGTTATGAAATGATCTCTTGTTTGGAAATTATTACATGTAAAGGCCTTTTAAGTAGATTTGTTGTCCGAAGAAGAACTCTTTCAAAAAAATTCCTGTGCTTAGTTAAGTGTTCGAATGCTCTTTCCGGCAAGAGGATTGTAGAGCTTGGTTATTGCAACCTTCATAACATCCAAAGTACCCATTTCCGCTACAATACCCATCAAGGTATTTTCTGCATCTTCAGGAAGTACACAGGCATCTGAAGAGTCGAATGCTAAGTCCTTGAAGCCCTTACAGAGTTTCTTTTTGTCTTTCTTGGTCATTCCCACCTGAATTGCCTTTTTGCCGTCAATTTCCTGAACTTGACCAGCCAATCCGGCAGCTTCAATCTTTTTGAGTTTTTCATCATCCATCAAGACATTGATGTAGAAATCAGCCATAAATAACCTCCTCTTAATAAATTGCTTAGGATATAATTTTTGGGCAGAAAACATATTATATGTTTTCTGCCCAAGGTACGCGAATTCTTGATTTTCCTTCAAAAATTGCCTTACACACAGCGAATTTTTATATCATGACACCTGTTTTGTGTCAAGAAGCTAGCCTGTTTTTGTCACGGTAAATTTGTTTTTTTCTTCAAGGATGCGCCGTGTCGCATTAGTTTTTTGTTATCCTCGAATAGTCGAAAATCAAACGGACATTGCAAGTCAGGTTTCGCATTTTCCGCGCGACACTATATACGCCTTTGGATTTGATGACTCCAATGGCGAATCGTCGGAGTCGTGTGATGTTTTCAGGGCCGTGGACAATGAGGGCCACGCCACCTCATTTTCTCAATTCCGGATCGACTTCCGGCTTATGCGGATTCAACTGCTTGACATTTTTGACCTGATGAATACTCTAAATTTTTTGCAGCGATAACTCCGGCAGTGTTTTCAAAGTATTTTTGTGAAGCCGGCTTGTGGAGAAAGCTATGATATGATGAAACGTTTACTTGTCTTACACCACATGCCTCGGCGTGGACACTGAAGCTATATTAAAGAACGCTCAGACCCATGAAGCCCTTATAGGTAAGCAATTCGAGATCTTTTTTTACAATTTTATCCGTTTAATATTATGATAGCCGTTAAATATTTTCAAAAGAGTCTTTTGTAAAATGGAAGCTGAACACTCTGCCTTAGCAAGAAAAATACAGGAATTGACCGTGCTTTATGAAATTAGCCAACTGCTGGTCTCTATTCCTGATCCAAAAGAGGAATTAGGCCATGTTTTGGATATCCTTCATTCTAAAATGGGTATGAAGAGAGGCACTATAACTTTATTAGATCCTGTCACTCAGGAATTGGATATAAAAGCAGCTCACGGGCTGACCGACCGGGAAAGGCAAAGGGGACATTATCAAATAGGCGAAGGTATTACAGGAAAGGTGGTAGAAACCGGAGAGCCTGTCATTATTCCGCATATAGGGAAAGAACCCTTGTTTTTAAACCGAGGATAGGCAAATTTGAGCGTGCCCATAGAGGCACTCTATTTCTGGACGAGATCGGGACCCTTAATCCCTCTGCCCAGGCCAAGATCCTGAGAGTGCTCCAGGAAAAAGAACTGGAACGGGTTGGAGGGGATGATATCATAAAAGTTGATGTGCGAATTATTGCGGCGACCAACAAACCCCTGGAAAAGGCCCTTGAGAAAGGAGGCTTCAGGGAAGATCTTTATTATCGCCTAAACATATTTCCAATCTACCTACCGCCTTTACGGGAGAGAAAGACAGATATTCTTCTGTTGGCGGATTTTTTCCTTGAGAAATACAGGAAAAAATACAAAAAAGACGTTAAAAGGATTTCCACTCCTGCCATTGATATGCTCATGCGCTATCACTGGCCTGGAAATGTTAGGGAACTTGAAAATTGCATGGAGCGGGCCATGCTTCTCTGTAATAATCATGTTGTCCACAGCTACAACATGCCTCCGAGCCTTCAGACAGCCGAGTCATCGGAGACAGTTCCCTCCGGCTCCCTCTTCTCTGCACTGGCCATTTTCGAAAAAGACTTCATCGTTGATGCATTAAAAAATGCGCATGGCAATATTGCCAAGGCAGCAAGGGTCCTTGATACATCTGAAAGGATTCTGGGCCTCAGGGTAAAGAAATACGGTATTCAGTCCAAGCAATTCCGTTAAGCTTGGGAATTGGTGGAATAAGGCAGGCAATGGTTTGCCGTCTACTGTTATCCCGCGATTTGATCTTGACCTGCCCATTATTTTTCGAAAATATATCAATGGTCGCTTAGTTGATAAAGCGTCATAGATTTTACCCATTGGACAGGTAAATTCGCTACGCTCCTTTACCAGCCGGTTATGCGGAGAGTCAGGTATGGCCTGGTCGACACGATTCTAAGGTAAATACATGCCGTCGAAAAAATCACGATTAGACAAAGACAAAATGGATCAAATTATTGCTGAGGCTCGGCGTCGGGAGAAAACCTATCGGGAGCAGGCGCTCAAGATGTACCCATGGATCTGTGCGCGATGCGGGCGCGAATTCACAGGCAAGAGACTTCGTGAGCTCACGGTCCATCACAAGGATCACAACCACGATAACAATCCGCCTGACGGCAGTAACTGGGAACTGCTGTGTCTCTACTGCCACGACAATGAGCACTCGCGATATCTGGATGAGGAATGGCATGATAGAGCGTTGCCGGGAGACGACCAAGAGCCACCCTCCACCTTCAAGGCGTTCGCTGGTCTTGATGCTTTGCTGAAGAATAAAAAGTAACTGATCAATTTCACGGTCGATAAAAAGCATGATCGAGAGCAATATCTGGAAATATCAAAGATTGCTATTTATGTAAAAGGTGGAATCGGCAAATCGACTACTACTCTGGCTTGGAAAGTTTGTCAGAAGGATGGCCGATGACGCAGAGGCAGACTGGTGTTTCTTCCAGCTTCAATATAAATTTTTCAAGAAGGTCTTGTAGGTTAGAGAAAGCATGGTGACAATCAATTCATATTCAAGAGGTATCATGAAGGCTTTGAAAAATTTAACAAGATATGATGTTGTGCTTTTATCTATAATGGTTTGTCTTATTTTTTCAATTGCATTTGCCCAAGAAGAATCCAGCGAAGCTCCTGTATTTGCCAAAACAAAAATGAAACCCATTAAGATAGCCGTGGAATTTACTACTCATTCTGCTTGTGCGCATATAGCTAATCAAAAAGGCTGGTATAAGGAAGAGGGCTTGACTATTAATGGTTATGAAAATTTTATAACCGGCATGGCCCTTGCCGCCGCTTTGGCAAGAGGCGATATTGATGCCGCTTATATTTGTCTGATTCCAGCTATAAACGCCCATGCCAATGCCAAAGTGCCCATAAAGATTGTAGCCGGAATCCATAAATACGGATACGGCTTTGTTGTCAACCCTGACAAGGTCAAAACTATCGATGACCTGAAAAAAGAAGGGATTCATATTGGATGCAGTCGAGAAGGAAGTCCCCTTGATGCGCTTTTGCATAAAATGATAGAAAAATATCACTTGGATAAAAAGCAGATATTAAAAAAAATCAGAAGGATGAATCCACCCAAACTGCTTCTTGCCCTTAAAATGGGTCAATTGGATGCGGCCTTTATTTGTGAACAGTTTCCCACTATGGCAGAAGAATTAGGGTTTAAGGTATTTTTAACGGCAGAAGACCTCTGGCCCAATATGCAGGGCAGTGTTTTGGTGGTAAGGGAAGAACTTATAAAGGAGTATCCTGATATAGTGAAGAAATTGGTAAAGGTCACTGAGCGGGCGACACAATTTATCAATAGTCATCCTGAAGAAGCAGCAGAGATTGTTGCCGGAGGATTACAGGTTTCCGGGAAAAAGATTTACCCTGTTAGGGCTATTGATGCAGCTTCCAAATTAGTGATCACTCCGCCGCTAATATTAAAATCCTTGACGGAAAGATTAGTTAATACAACTGATATTGACCCGGAAGAAATCCAGAGAGCGATAGATACTTGCGTGGAATTAGAATACATAAAGGAACCATTTAAAGCAGAGGATTTTATTGATTTATAACTACTCAGGTTGATAGACTGAAGATAGAAGGCTTTTAGGAACAAATTATGCGCGATCACATAAAATTAGGTGGTTATGCTGAAGGCTGAAGGCGGAGGTGATCTAAGGGCCTTCAACCTAACAGCCTGAGTAGTTACGAGGAGTTTATTAAATGGAGAGGATAAAAGCTGCTTACAGTCTGATTCCCGTATTTATTTTTTTGTTGATCTGGGAGATGGCAGCTCGGCTGGAACTTATCCCGGGCCATTTCTTTTTCCCGCCTTTTACTGCAGTGGTTCAGCCGGCCAACTTTTTGAAGAGCTTGGCCAGGGTCTTGATCGGTTTTATCACCGGATCTATTGCCGGTCTGTTAATGGGGATTTTGATGGGTTATAAGGAGACTATAAATAAAACATTCCATCCGATTTTTAGCCTACTTTATCCTATTCCTGCCCTGGGCTGGCTGCCCATCTTGATGCTCTGGTTTGGAATAAGTGAGATGCTTCCCATCATGATCATATTTATCTGTTCATTCTTTCCAATACTTTATAACACCGTCACCGGTATCAAAACCGTAGATAAGAATCTTATCAAGGTTGCAAAGACCTTGGGGGCATCTGAAAGAAAAATCTTGAGCACCATACTTTTGCCCCTTGCTCTTACTAATATATTTACCGGTTTGAGACTTGAGTCAGGAATGGCCTGGCGGGTGATAATAGCCGCAGAGATGGTAGCCATTCCCACCGGTATCGGTGCGTTACTCATGAGGGCCGAAAGTCTGATCAGGATAGATATTGTCATAGTATGCTTGATGGTTTTGTCGGTAATGTGTCTATCCTTTGAGAAGTTCTTCATCTACATGGAGCACAAACTGACGAGCAAATGGAGATGATATGCCCGCTATAGAGCTGAAAAATATCAGTAATTTTATCTGTCGTAATATAAGCTTAAAAATTGCAGACGGCGAGCTTATGGTACTTTTGGGACCGACGGGTGCAGGTAAGACAACTTTGCTAAATATTGTCTCCGGGTTAATCGAGTATGAAGGATCCATACTATTTGATAGGGTATCGATAGATGAGATCCCGGTTAACCGGAGGAGCGTCGGATACCTGCTCCAGGATTTAGCCTTATTTCCTCACCTTGATGTAGCCTCTAATATCACTTATGGATTGAAAATACAAAAAAGGCATGTCTATGAGATTAAGACCAGACTTGATGAAATGCTGAATTTAATGAATATCCCTGACCTTGCGCGGAGATATCCCAAGGATTTGAGCGGAGGAGAAAAGCAGCGGGTGGCCTTGGCGAGGGCCCTTGCGCCTTTACCACAAGTGTTGCTCCTGGATGAGCCTATGAGCAATCTGGATCCCCTGACTAAGGAGACAATATTAGATGAATTTAAAAATATCCAGCGAAAAACGGGGATAACCACAATCTACGTCACCCACGACCAGGATGAGGCTTTTTCTCTGGGTGATCGGGTTTCAGTGCTCAACAAGGGGAAGATAGAGCAAAATGAGGTCCCGGATGAACTGTTTTATTATCCAAAAACCGAGTTTGTGGCACGTTTTGTAGGGGCCAAGAACATTTTAAAAGCGCGCATAATCAAAATTAAACAACATGAAGCCGTTGTATACATCAATAACGAATCTCTGGCTCAACCTTTTAAGATCAAAGTCAAGAGATATCCTTTTTTTGAAAAAGGAAAAGAGATCAGTCTATGTATTCACCCTGAAAAAATTATTTTGAAAAGAGTAAATGAAGCTGTTGGCAATAACTTAAATAGAATCAGGGGAAAAATAGTAAATATAAGAAGCAATGGAAAGACTCTAAAGGCAACTATTGACATAGGCGGCACGGAGATATATGCAGCGATCCCTAAAGCCCTTTCTGATTTTAAAATACACGAAGACGTTTGGGTTTGCTTTGCCCCGGATGCACCTCATCCTTTATGCGGCAAAAGATGTAGAGCCGCAGAGGCCAGCAGGAGATTCCTTAATTAAACGTCTCTTAAATTCTACAACTCATTGAATTTACACGGAGTTGTTGAGGCTTGGATTCTTGCCCCGCATCTGGAATAGTGGAATGTTTATATTAAAAGGTATAGACAGAATTCGTTTTGCCGATACTGTGGAAATTATGGACCCAATGACAATGTTTGAGACCATTATGAGGTTAACATCCCAGCTCTATATAGATATCGGCGGATATACACACAATGACTTCGGTATGGCCACGGCCAATGCAAACAGTGCCCTGGCAGCCTGGGCTGCGTAAATGTTTACGGTCAATGGCTTTGGGGAGCGGGTAGGCAATGCGGCCCTGGGAGAGGTAGTGGCCTTTTTGGCAAAAAGACAGGAACAAATGCACTCCGTCATAAGCTCAAGTGCCTGGGCATAGATGCAGCCATTTTTTGAAAGAACTGTTAAAAATAGTCAAAAAAATCCTCACGATTAAAAACCAGCCTCACGGATGAAGAGTTTTTGAATCTCTATTCCATCCAGACTGAAACTCCTTCCTCACAGGACTGACTTCCGGAAAGAAGAAAAGGGACACCTTGCCTCCCAAACCGTTCCCACTCACTGGTAAAGGTTAGTTAGTAATTATAGACTAAAGTTTCGCAGTTGTTATTGCTAACTGCTCCATGATTATATTTTCTAATATATCAATAAGTTGCAAGAAGCTATCGGGATCAATTTTAGGACAAACTAGTGGACTTGACACAAACATAAGCGCCTTCACTTTGTCCCAGACCTTAGCCAT
>JAFDDO010000203.1 GCA_019310825.1 Deltaproteobacteria bacterium
CAACCTTCAACGATGTTAGAAGGAACCGAAACCGCTGCCCGCCGCATTTGAGAAGTCAGACCATACATCTCTTCTTTCGGAAACCCAGCGGTCACCCGATAAACCAATACTGCTACCTCGTCAGCCAGCTCAAATGCCCTAAGTTTTATGTGATCGCGCATAATTTGTTCCTAAAAATCTCCCCCTTCAGCCTTCTACCTTCAGTCTATCAACCTTCCCCCTTCCACCTTCCACCTTCAGTCTATCAACCTTCCACCTTCAGCCTTCTACCTTCCCCCTTCAGCCTTCTACCTTCAGCCTATCAACCTTCCCCCTTCCCCCTTTCAGAATTGTAGGTGTAATCCATAATGCGGTCGGCCAGGCTGCACCGATCCCGACAAGCACTGTAGTTCCCAATGTGTGGAGGGCTGGATGCTCTGCCAGGCTCAATACCCCGAAACCTGAAAGGGTGCTGACAGCGCACATGCTTACAGCAAAAAACGTGGTTTTGGAAATTGCCCTCTGACAGGCGCATACTCCTCTGACAGGCGCATACTACAAAGATGCCATAGTCCACGCTGATGCCTATTACCATGATCCCGATGAGTATGTGCATAAGGTTGATGTCTTTGTTGCACAGGTAATTGAATATGGCCATGGACGACAGGGCGGAAAGCACAGGGGCCAGTGTTCCAAGCACAGGCATTGGCATTCGAAAGAAAAACCATATAAGACATATGATGATTATGCCCGCAGCAATAGAAAGTCTGGTTACGTCATGCCGCACGAGTGTCTCTATATTAGAACGCCATTTGGAATTGGAAAGGACTGCAACTTTGGGAATTTGTTCTTGCAGTTTTTTAAGCACAGGCCAAGTGGCTGGGGTGTCCGGGACAATTGTAGTTATCAGTATCTCATGCCCATTATTGTCCGATTTTTTTGTGCCGTGCTTATCCGGCAGACGCAGCATGGAATATATCAATGGTGAAAGGGGTCCGGAAAGGAGAACACTTGGATCCAGGATAACAGGTTCGGCGGATAACCATTCAAAAAAGGGTGAAAAGGCCCCGGAGATAAACCCCAGTTCTGTTCCAATTTGGTCAATTTCTTTTTCAACCCTAACGCGCTGTTTTTCCCAAAAAATGTTCCAATTGGATATGTTTTGTGTCTGCAAACATGGTCCTGGAAGAATTGGAGAAATACTTCGCAAACCTGATATGGAATGACGCTGAAGTTCCTCATAGACTTGATCGTTTCGATCCAGGGCCTGTGGTAGGGTGCTTCCTGCAGCCAGAATAAATGTCTCATCTCCCGAGGGTCCCCATGTGGCGCGGAAATGGGCCTCGTCTGCTTCTATCTTTGGAGTAACCATGTCCAGTGTCTGAAGATTTCCGTTATACTGCAATCTGGGCCAGGCCAAAGCCCCGGCTGCAAGCAACAGCCCCCATAATATTAGTTTTGATTTTGAATACCGGAGGCCGGGTTTTATATGTTCTTTTTTTGAAATCAGGGGCTTTCTTATTGCCAGGGTCGGCACGAGCATCCAGGCCAATACCACTGCCAGGAAGACTCCGGTTATGGCCAGGGCGGCCATTTGCCTGTGAGATGGGACTTCAGAGAAGAGCAACACCACAAAGACCGCAAGAGTGGTAGCAGTGGACAAAATCACAGGGCGTTTAATACCTTTGAGGACCGCATCTTTGCCGCCGGGATTTCTGGAAAGCGCAAGATAGATATGTATAGCAGAATCCACTGCAATACCCAGAAGGACAATGCCGAATCCAAGGGCAATAGCACTTACCCGATCGTAAAAAAGCCTCAGAACGGCTATTGCCACAGGGGCGGCCATAAAGGGAATGCCAACTACCAATAACGCACGGGGATCCCGAAAAATCAGGAAAAAGAATATAAACAGGGTCAGAGTGGCCAATGGCAGGAGTTTGCGCAGATCCCTCTGAACTGTGCGGGCGTTTGCCAAAGTATGTGGAAGGGCGCCGATGATTCGCGCGTTTACCCCATGAACCAGGCCTTGCTCAAGGGCCTTTTGTACCTCATCCTGTACTTGTTCAGCAGCCTTGGAGTCTGTGAGCGGAAGTGCGCTTTCAGCCCAAATAAGACAATTTCTGCCGTCCTGACTGAAAAAAAATCCGTCTCGAATTTGGGCTGTGAAATCACCACGGAGACTGGAAAGACGCTTTATAAGAAGACGTGACAGACCAAGCGGGTCCCTGCGTATCTGTTCCTTGAGGGGCAATCCGGCAGGGCTGTTTAACAGGGCAAAATCCTCCGTAAGGGCCTGATTAAGTCCATCCGTAGTAAGTTTTGATTGTAGCCGGCGCAGATCTCCTTCTGTCAGAAGGGCCGGAAGATAGGTCCATAGTTGATCCAGAAGTTTCCATTCATGGCCTGTAGGAAGCTGATATAATACTTCCCTGAATACGGGATTTTCAGCAAGAGCTGATCCAACTTGTCTGGCAGAAGTTTGGAGCGCTTGCTCAACTCCATTCTTTGAAATGGTGGTTTGGGAAGGATCTATTTCCAGGCTGATAAAGACACGATTTACCAGCCCCATACGTTGCAGAAGCTGAATATCCCCGCGTACTGCCGAATCCGGCAAGAGGTCCAGTGCATCCTCTCCAAGATATATCCCACTGGCTGCAAACAATCCAAATGTAGTCAGAAAAAATGCAATGCCCCATTTAAGCCAGGCGGATTTTATGTTCACGGGCTACTACACCTGGTAAAAAGGGATTGGTCCAGGGGTTGGTTCAGGATGAAGTCGCTAAACGAAATTATTGTATGGTCACCGCCGGGTTCCTGTATTCTTACTGTAGTTGGTTGTAACGAATCAGGATTAAAGCTGATCTTCACACTGGAAATCGCCCTTGCTATCTTCGGGTCGTTTGCTGTGAGTACAAGGCAGGGGCCTGGTTCAAGCAATACCATACGATATTGCTCTTGTAGAGTAGCATATGATCCGTTCACCCAGGTCCAGATCTGTTTAGATACCATTTGCATTACCGGATCAGTAAGCAGATTAAACCTCTGAGGTTCAGTATTGCCGCTGCATTTTAACCCTTCGGCGCCGTTAAAAATCAACACAGAGGGTATAGGGCTTGTGAATTCCCATCGCAGTTTGTCCGGCTTTTCCAAGGCCATACGGCCTAGAAAGATAACCGGCCGGGCAAAGATGGCTAAATGACGTTCCTGTTTCAGTGTGCAATTTAGGGTCTTAACAGTGGCGGCCTTTGCCTCTATGTCGTGGATAAATAATGAAAGTTTGCCGTTGTCTTCTGCAAAAACAGAAGGAACAATAAAAAGAAGGGACAAAAGCATCAACATAAGTTGCTGCCTCATTCCTTTTCCTCCCACACCTTTAGTTCGCCGCAGGCTACAAGTCCATTGGGACCAATTATCCTGCCCTCCATAATGGTTACTGCCTGGAACTCAAAGGTCTTTTTGAGGCTTATCTGCAAAGTTTCTCCCGGAAGTGCCTTGTCTATCCAGGAAAAGTTGTCTATTCCCACTAGGTAGCCGATTAATGGCGGCCGGCTTTCCTTTCTAGCGTCAAATCCGTTTATTGCGGCTATGGACTGGGCGATAAGTTCAACAAAGTACTCTGGGAGAAGGCCT
>JAFDDO010000204.1 GCA_019310825.1 Deltaproteobacteria bacterium
CGTTTCTACGGCAGTCTGCAGATTGACGGTTACTACACCAAAGAGATAATTAGTTTCAATTGGCTACTTAAGGCTTCTGCTCAGCAGGATGATCTTGGCTGGGCTGACATGGCAGATGTCTATGAGGCCTATGTCAGCATCAAACCGGCGCCTATTTTTACTGCGGGTGTTGGCAAAAAGTCATACAGGTGGGGCAAGGGATATGCGTGGAATCCGGTCGGCTTTATCAACCGTCCCAAAGACCCCAATGATCCGGAAGAGGCCCTGGAAGGCTACATAACAACTGAAGTTGATCTTATAAAGAGCTTTTCAGGACCATTGCAGACCGCTGCTTTTACCACAGTGATTCTTCCGGTGTGGCAGGGAGTCAATGAAGATTTCGGTGAGACAAACAATGTGAATCTGGCAGCCAAGCTTTATCTCCTGTATCGGGATACGGACATAGACCTGATTTTGTACACAGGTGACAGCCGTTCCACCCGTTATGGCCTGGATTTTTCCAGAAACCTGGCGCCAAATTTTGAAATTCATGGGGAGCTTGCCTATGTTCCAAACCAGAAGAGAGTAATCCTTCGGGATGATGGCTCCGCCATGGTCCAGGGAAATGCGGCGTTCTCCTATCTCCTTGGTCTTCGCTATTTATGGGAAAATGATATAACCGGCATTATTGAATATTACCACAATGATGCCGGGTACACTGAAGAAGAGATGGAACGTTTTTTTCAACTTGTTTCAGACGGTGAAAACCAGTTTCTTGCCTCAGGCAATAATGTACTTCTTGAAAGGGCAAGAGACATGAGTCTGCGAGGTTATGGCAAGCCGCAACCAGGTCGCAATTATCTTTATGTAAGATTTACCCAGAAAGAACCCTTTGATATTCTGTACTTTTCGCCCGGTTTTTTCACAATTATCAACCTTGACGACAAGAGTTACTCCATAAGCCCGGAGATGGTCTATACAGGATTTACGAACTGGGAGTTACGGTTGCGTTTTTCGTATCTTAATGGCGGAACATCCACTGAGTATGGCGAGAAAATGAATAGCAACAAGCTGGAATTTCGAGTCCGCTATTTTTTCTAAGAATGATTCCGCTGAAAAAACCCAACTTGCGGCGTTGCTTCAATTTTCCACTCACTGCGACGTACGATAAGTACGTCTCATTCATGGAAAATTTCGCGTCTTGCATCTCGGGCTTTTTGAGTGGAATCATTTCTATGTCTTGTTTCGTGTTTTCGTACCTTCGTGTTTTCGTGATTGATTTTGAATAGTTTCTTAACTGCACAGATCCAAATTATTTACTCTCAAGCTTGGCCCAATTAACTCCCCAGCCAACATCTACCTTCAGGGGTACGGTAAGATCCATTACGTTTTCCATGGCCTCTTTTACCATCGTGGTGATTCTTTTTATTTCTTTCTCCGGCGCTTCGATTATCAGTTCGTCATGTACCTGGAGCAACATCCTGCAGGGTGTTTTTTCTTTCTTTATATTTGAGTCAACTTTTATCATGGCCAGCTTTATTATATCTGCTGCAGTGCCCTGGATAGGTGTGTTAATAGCGGTTCTCTCGGCGAATTCTCTTACAGTCCGGACCCTGCTTTTAAGGTCAGGGATATAGCGCCTGCGACCAAGGAGTGTGGTGACGTACCCCAGTTCCTTAGCCTTTTCTACAGTTTCCTTCATATAGCATTTTACACCGGGATATTTTGCAAAATAGCGATCAATAAACTCCTTTGCCTGTTTATTCCCAATGCCGAGTTCCTTTGCCAGACCATAGGCGCTTATTCCGTATATTATTCCAAAGTTAACGGTCTTGGCCGCTCTGCGCATTTCCGGCGTAACCAGCTCAGGGAACACGCTAAAGACCTCTGCCGCGGTAAGACGGTGAATGTCTTCATCATTTTTGAAGGTATTTGCCAAAGCTTGGTCCCCTGAATAGTGGGCAAGGACTCTAAGCTCTATCTGGGAGTAATCAGCGGATAAGAGAAGGTTTCCCGGAGCAGGAATAAAGAGCGCCCTGATTCTCCTGCCTTCTTCCGTTCTAACAGGAATGTTCTGGAGATTGGGATCACTGGATGAGAGCCTGCCGGTGGATGTGACAGTTTGGTTGAAGGATGTGTGGACTCGCCCTGTATCAGGATTGACCATCCTTTTTAACCCGTCCACATAAGTAGACTTGAGCTTTGACAGATTTCTGTAGGCAAGGAGTTGCTGCGGAAGCTCATGAGACTTGGCAAGTTCCTTGAGTACCTCTACGTCGGTGGAATACCCGGTCTTCTTGCGAGTCTTTTTTTTCTGAGGAAGCTTGAGTTTTACAAAAAGTATTTCTGCGAGTTGTTTTGTTGAGTTTATGTTGAATGGCTCTCCTGCAAGCTCGATAATTTTTTTATCCAGGTAAGAGAGCCTTTGAGAAAATTCTGTTGACAGTGCATCAAGTCCTTCTGTGTCAACAAGAATTCCAGACATCTCCATTTGAGCGAGAATCCGTATCAAAGGCACTTCAACCTGCTCAAACAGTTTCCACAGACTGTTCTCTTTTAACCTTTTCCGCAGGGCCTTTTGGACAAGAGAAGTTACGTGAACATCTTCGCAAGAGTAATCCCTGGCAAGCGGTAAGGACACACAGGCAAAGTTTTTGACCCTTTTCTGTGTTTCGGTTACCTCTCTGAAAGATATCATGCGGTGTCCCAACACCTCCTGTGCTATCCCGGCAAGGTTGTGACGGCGCTTTGAGGGGTTAAGGAGGTAAGATGCCACCATTGTGTCTCCGGATATTCCCTTCAGCTCTATTTCGTGATTGGCAAGGACAAGCAGGTCATATTTTATGTTCTGTCCGATTTTTTCAATTTTTTCGTTTGAAAATATAGGGCCAAGGGCTTCAGCTACCTGAGATAAATTGAGCTGGGGCTCCTGACTTTCGTGTCCAACAGGGATATAAGCGGCCTTTGGTGGTGTAATGCAGAGAGAGATCCCGACAAGCTTTGCCTTTATTGGAAATTCGCTTGTGGTCTCTGTATCGATGACTATTCTTGAGGCTTTTCGTGCCATCTCTGCCCAGCGGGCAAGATCTGTTTGGGATTGTATCAGCTCATATTCCTTAAATGAGATGGTCTGTTCCGGCACCATATGGTCTAAAAAGCGGGTAAGATTGAATTGTTTGAAGAGTTGCCTTAGTTTTCGCTGGTCAG
>JAFDDO010000045.1 GCA_019310825.1 Deltaproteobacteria bacterium
CCTATCACAAAGATGTCCTTGATAAGGTTAAAGGTTTTCCGGTTCAGGTGGTAGTACTTGCAGGATATATGTGGGTAGTCAGCCCAGAGATCTGCCGGAAACTCTCAATTATCAATCTTCATCCCGCAGCCCCCGGAGGCCCTGCCGGAACCTGGCAGGAAGTGATCTGGAAGTTGCTGGATCAGAAAGCTGAAAAAACCGGAGTCATGATGCACCTAGTGACTCCGGAGCTTGACAAAGGGCCTGCTGTCACCTATTGCTCTTTCTCAATACAGGGAGGTGCCTGGGATCCCCTGTGGGAGCAGTTTGAGCATGAGCTTCAAAGATCAAGCCTTGAGGAGATAAAGGAATCATTTGGAGAATCACAACCGCTTTTTGCCAAAATCCGCAATGAGGGAGTAAAAAGGGAGCTTCCCCTCATCGTCCAGACCATAAGATCCCTTGCTGCGGGAGAAATCTCGATCAAGGATTCTCAACTATATGACAGGGCCGGAAGCAAATTGGCCGGGCCTTATGATCTTACAGATGCTATTGAGGAATGATTCCGCTGAAAATACCCCATCTGCTGCGTTGCTTCGATTCCCTTGTCACTGCGGCGTACGCCAAGTACGCCGCATTCCTCGGAAATCTTGCGCCTTGCATTTGGAGCATTTTGAGCGGAATCAGGAATCGATTATTGTTACAACCGCATAAGCAGCCATACCCTCTCCAGTCCCTGTAAATCCAAGTCCTTCGGTGGTAGTGGCCTTGATGTTGATCTGATCCATAGATACTTTGCAGGCCTTAGAGATATTTTTTTCCATCTCAGTCACAAAGGGAACGATTTTAGGGGCCTGGGCGACCAGAGTGATGTCGGCATTTCCCAATTTCCAGCCGGAAGAGGCAATCTTTTGGACTACCTCTTCCAGAAGCTTTATGCTTGAAATTCCTGCATAGCGCGGATCACTTTCAGGGAAATGCCGCCCCAGGTCGCCCAAGGCGGCAGCTCCAAGGATCGCATCACACAGGGCATGTGTTATGACGTCCGCATCTGAGTGACCAAGGAGGCCATAAGGATGGGTGATCTTTACGCCTCCCAAAATAAGAGCGCGTCCGTTCACAAGCCTGTGCACGTCATAGCCGAAACCTATTCGAACCGTATTCATGATGTATAACCGTTCACACTCACCTATCAGCCGCCCCCAGCTCTTTTCTTGTTATTTCCAGTTTGTCCTGACTCTGCTCCCATTTCAGGAGCAACTCATCCTGCTTTTCCCTGAGTGATTTGTATTCGCTAAGGAGCAGGACACCTCTGTTTTTATCACTAAAAATAACCGGATCTGCAAGCAATTTCTCCAATTCTTTCTGTCTTACATCAAATACAGCGATTCGTCCTTCCAACCTCTCCACTTCAGTTACGAGCGGTCTCAGGGTATTGTATATCAGTTGCCGTTTTTCCGCTTTTCCCCTTTTTTCTTTTTTTCGATCTTGTCCTTTTTTGACTGACGCCTTGTTTTTCCCTCTCTCCTCATGCGTGTATTTCCGGCCGGAAGAATTAGCCGATTCGTCTTCCGTCCCGGCAATATGGTAAAAATATTCTGCTAGATTTCCTGGATACTCTACTATCTCGCCCCCCCTAACATCCCAGATCTTTGTTGCCAGCCTTTTGATAAATGACTGGTTGTGCGATACAAACAACAGGGTACCGTTGTATTTGGACAGCGCATTGATCAATGCTTCTGAAGATGAAATATCCAGATGATTGGTCGGCTCATCCATTACCATAAGATTTCCAGGCTTGACAAGAAGCTTTGCAAGCGAGACACGGGCTTTTTCACCCCCGGAAAGAATACCTATAGCCTTGTCCACGTCCTGCCCTGAGAAAAGGAAGGCCCCACAGACGCCTCTTACAAAACCGATGCTTTCATCCGGGACGACCTTATACACTTCCTGGATCACTGTCTTTGAAAGGTCAAGCATGTCTGAGTGATGCTGTGCAAAATAGCCCATACTGACCGAGTGCCCCAGCGATATTTTTCCCTCATCCGGTTCTATTTCACCAGCCACCATCCTGAGCAGGGTTGTCTTGCCGCATCCATTTGTTCCTATGATGGCTATCCTCTCTCCCCGTGACACGGTCAAATTAATGTCTTTATACAAAGGCTTTTCATCAAATCCCTTTGCCATACCTTTGATTGATACGACAACTTCTCCACTCCGAGGGACTTCGGGGAAAGAAAAACAAGTCGTTTTCTCTGTGCGGTGGCCCTTTACCAGTTCCATTTTTTTGAGCAATTTAATTTTGCTCTGTGCCTGTCTTGCCTTACTGGCCTTAGCGCGAAATCTTTCAATAAATTTTTCTGCCTGTTTGACTTTTTGTTCCTGCTTTCTGGAATTTGCCTCCAGGGTTTTACGCTCCTCCTCACTAGCCTTTACGAAAAAGTCATAATCGCCGCTGTAAGATCTCATCCCTGCAGGCCCAAAGCTGATAATGCGTTGTATCTGCCGGTTAAGGAACTCCCTATCATGGGAAACAAGAATCATGGCGCCACCAAAGTCCTGCAGGAACTGCTCAAGCCAATGCACGGAAGGAATGTCAAGATGATTGGTCGGCTCATCCAGGAGGAGAAGATCAGGTTTTTGGTAAAGAAGGCTGGCAAGGGCTGCTCTCATTTTCCATCCGCCGCTCAGAGAAGAAACAGATCTTTCAAAATCAGACGTGACAAATCCAAGCCCAGACAGGATCCTTTCCGCCGCATGACGCGGATATTCCAGGTCAAGCCGGTTTATCTCCTGAAGGATTTCCGCCAGTTTTTTGGCAGCTCTTGTCTGGTCATGTTTGCAAGACACATCCTTAAGGGACGCTTCTGCCCTTTTAAGCTCATTTTCCAGTTGTACCCGGCCGGGGACAGATTCAATAACAGACTGCAAGAGAGGCCCTGACAAGGTTTCTTGGACATCCTGGGGCAGGTATCCAACCCGTCTTCCTTTTGCCACTCTGACTTCTCCGCTGTCCGGAGTAACATCCCCAATGATGAACCTGAGCAAAGTGGTTTTTCCTGATCCGTTTGGGCCCACCAGGCCTATCCTGTCTCTCGGCTCCACTTGAAACCCAATTTCGTTAAAAATTTGCCTCCCGGTAAATGAAAGCGAGGCCTTTATGACTGTTAGAAGACTCATTTGAAAAAAGATCCCTTAATCAAAAGCATCTATTTATTATGAAAGCACAAAAGATATTGGAATGCTTCATTCATCAGTTTACACTTTTTTTGAAAAAGCGTGTGTTATCGAATTGAATGCCGATGTCGAAACCGGAAGCTGGAAATTTGAAATTAGATAGGGCATCTACAGCTTTAGTATTTTTTCAAATTTCAAATTTCGTTGCCAAAATACAAGATCAACAAAGTGTAAACTACTTTTGACTTGTCGTGAAGGATAACCCAAAACGGCAGTTTTCATGAATCAGCGTTCATTCTGTTCTTGACAAAAATGAGGAGTTGTAATAAAAAAGTCTATGTTGCCGTGTCCTCGCTTTGGAGGAATTACCCGACACTACAGCATCATTTGATTAGATTTTTTATAGACTCCAAGTGTTGAGAGAATTGCGGGGTGGTAGGCTGCATAGCTAATCCTCCGGAATTAGTGAAGATATATTGATCTTTTACAAATAACATAAAAGGAGACAAAAAAATGGCATTAGTACCACCACACGGAGGAAAGGGTTTAGTTTGCAGTCTACTTACCGGTTCGGACTTAGATGCAGAAAAGAAAAAGGCCGCTGGGCTTAAGAAAATTCAGATCTCGGCCCAAGCAAAAGGCGACCTGATTATGATGGGTATCGGCGGTTTCAGCCCCTTGGATGGTTTTATGAACAAGGCTGACTGGAAGGGAGTTTGTGAAAAAATGCTTCTTTCCGACGGTACGTTTTGGCCGGTCCCGGTAATGCTCACTGCTTCCAAGGCCGATGCCGACGGGATCAATGTTGGCGACGAAATTGCCTTGGAGAGGGAAGGGGAGGTTTACGCCACTCAGAAAATCACTGAAAAATTTGAGATGACCGAGGCGGACAAAAAATGGGAATCAGAGCTGGTCTATAAGGGCGCTGGCGAGGACAGCCAGGGTGACTTTATGAAGACCGCCCTTGAGGATCATCCGGGCGTGCAGATGGTTATGGCACGCAAGGAAATATGCCTGGCCGGTCCTGTCAAGGTCCTTTCAGAGGGTGAATATCCGACCGAATACAAAGACATTTATCTCCGGCCGGCCGAGACCCGCGAAATATTTGAGAAAAAAGGCTGGAGCACGATTGCCGCTCTGCAGCTCAGAAACCCCATGCATCGTTCGCATGAGTATCTGTGCAAAATCGCGGTTGAGGTATGTGACGGTGTTATCATCCATTCCCTGATCGGAAACCTGAAACCAGGTGACATCCCGGCCAATGTACGCGTAAAATGTATTGACACCTTGGTCAATGGGTATTTTGTCAAGGATAACGTGGTACAGGGCGGGTATCCTTTGGATATGCGTTATGCTGGTCCTCGTGAGGCCCTTCTCCACGCCACATTCCGCCAGAATTACGGCGTGAGCAGAATGATCATCGGCCGCGACCACGCCGGTGTGGGTGACTTCTACGGGATGTTCGAGGCCCAGGAGATTTTTGACAGGATACCGTATGCGACCTATGAAGAGGCTTGCGCGGTGCCTGGTAAGGCCCTGCTCTGCCAGCCGCTCAAGATCGACTGGACCTTCTACTGCTTTAAGTGCGACGGCATGGCCAGCATGCGCACCTGCCCGCATGGCAAGGACGACCGCGTTATCCTGAGCGGGACCAAGCTGCGCAAGATGCTCTCCGAGGGTGGAGACATTCCGGATCACTTCGGTCGCGAAGAGGTTCTCACTATCCTTCGTGGGTACTACGAAGGCCTGACCGAAAAGGTTGAGATCAAGATGCAGAAGGCTGCTTCCGGCGAAGCTATGTAGTAGCTGTTGATGCTTGCTTTAGGTGAACCTATAAAGGGGATGTGCTGGATTCAGCACATCCCCTTTTTTTATTATGGAAATATTTTAGGGTGTGTGCAAAAGGCTCATACTGTTTGAAACGAAGTTATCAGGGCTTCGGCCATCTTGAAGTCTTCCTGAGTGGTAATCTTGAAGTTGCTGGGGCTACCTTGCACCACGCCCACGGCAACTCCTGAGACCTCCAGGAGGCCTGCTTCGTCAGTAGCCTTTATACCCTTTACTTCTGCCAGCTTATAAGCTGATCGCAAATCTTCCTTTCTGCAGATCTGGGGCGTTTGGGCCAGATAGAGACGGTTCCGGTCCTGGCTTTTGATAATCAGTCCGTCTTCATCCACTACTTTTACCGTGTCCCGCACAGGAACGGCAAGGATGGCAGCTCCTACCTCCTGGGCCATAAAACACACAGCCTCTATCTGTGTGAGGGTCACAAGGGGCCTTGCGGCATCATGCACCACAACCCACTCAATTCCAGGATTTACTGCATCCAACCCCGATTTTACGGATTCCTGTCTGGTTGACCCTCCCGGCACCACCTTGACCCGGACCCTGTGGACCCATTTCTCTATTATTTCAATAGCAGAACCCTCGTCTGAAGGCGGCGCTACTACTATCATTTCGTTTATAAGGCTTGATCTGTCAAATGTATCAAGACTCCAGGCAAGGACAGGACGTCCTCCCAGGGCTAAAAACTGTTTTGGAGTCCTTACACCAAAACGAATACTAGCACCGGCTGCTACAATAATGGCGGAGATTTTCATAGTATGCTTTGAAAGGCCATAACTTGTGATAAAATTTTTTTTTACGGAAACACCTTTCCTGGATTTAGAATATTTTTGGGATCAAACACCTTTTTTATACCCTCCATGATCTCAAGGCGCCTTTTATCTATTTCCATTTGAATAAAAGGCCTTTTTGTAAGACCAACGCCATGCTCACCTGAAATAGTCCCTCCAAGTGCCAAGGTTGCCTTCATGACCTCCATTACAGCCGCTTCTCCCCTGAGCTTTTCTTCCCTGTCACTCAGGTCAAGCAAGAGATTTACATGAATATTTCCATCACCTGCGTGGCCAAAGCTGAGGATTGTGATCCGATTTTTCCTGCCTATTTTTTCCAGTTCACTTATTATCTCCGGCAGACAGCTCCTTGGAACGCATATGTCTTCATTAATTTTGTCAGGGAATCCAAGGGTCCTGATAGAAGGGGACAGGGCCTGTCTGGCAGACCAAAAGGCCTTTGTTTGATCCTTGGATTTTGCCACATGTATGTCATCTGCCCCACAGTTCTTGCAGGAGTTCTTCACTTCCTCAAGTTGCCTTGGGATAGATTCCCTGACACCATCAACTTCAATAAGCAGCATGGCATTGGCCTCTTTAGGTATTGCAACCGGAAGATGCCCTGATATCAATTCAATACTCATCTTATCAAGGAATTCCGCACATCTGGGCAGAATCCTTGATTCGAAGAGGCTTACCACTGTATTTGAAGCTGATTTTGTATCCGAGAAAAACGCTATAAGCGTGCCCTCTGCTTCCGGGCAGGGTATAAGCTTAAGGGTAATTCCGGTCACGACACCCAGCATACCCTCAGACCCTACCATCAGTCTGGTAAGGTCATATCCCACCACGCCTTTTGCCGTCCGGGTGCCTGTGTGGATCACACTCCCGTCAGAAAGCACTACCTCAAGGGCTATGACATAGTCCCTGGTAACACCATATTTTACCGCTCTTGGTCCTCCGGCACCAGTGGCCACGTTTCCTCCAATCGTGCAAAAACGCATACTCGCAGGGTCTGGAGGATAAAACAGCCCATGTCGTGCCACTTCTTCCTGCAATTCCCCTGTAACGACTCCGGGTTCTACCATGGCAGTGAGGTCCTCGGGATTAATGGATATTATCCGGTTCATCCTGGTAAGACAGAGCGCAAGTCCCCCATTAATCGGGACCGATGCCCCTGTAGTACCTGTTCCGGCACCCCTGGGGAATACTGCCAATCCTTCTTGATTCGCAAGGGAAAGTACCTGAGAGACTTCTTCAGTAGATCCTGGCAGAGCTACGGCCTTTGGCAAGGAACTGATGCTGCTGGCATCATAGGAATAGCACTTTAGATCAGCAGGATCTGTGGAAAAATTCTCAGGGCCCACAATCTCCAAAATTTGTCGGGCCAGAGTCTTTTTCATTATTAGAGAGGTTCAGGGTTCAAAGGTTTAGGGTTAAGGGTTCAGATGTTCGGGATTCAGAATTCACCGAATATCCGAACTGTTGATTAGTAAATTTTGAATAAAGAAGGCATAAAAATATAACAATAGAGCCATGATAAATCAACAATCAACTACAATCAACAATCCAATGAGGTAACCACTCACGGCAGAATATCGTCAAAGATGATAAGGTCAAAACCAACTAAACCTTTGAACCCTGAACCCATAAACAGTTACTGACTTTCAGTTCAGCCACTGCTGTTTTTCCAGTTGATTGATCAGAAATTCTATCTGGTGTCTGAGCTTACCGGACTCATCCATCTGTTGCTTTATACGGTTAACAGAGTGCAGCACAGTGGCATGATCACGGCTGAATTTTCTCCCAATGGCCTCAAGAGAAGAGTCGGTATAGCGGCGGGCAAGATACATGCCCACTTGTCTCGGCAGTGCAATAGACCTCTTTCTGGATTTTGAGCAGATCTCATCCTTGCTCAACTGAAAATGACGGCAGATCATTTTTCTTATATTCAAGACAGTAATTGCCTCAGGTTCTCCGACCATGTCTTTAATTACTTCTCGAGCCAGATCCATATCAACGGGCTGTCTGAGTAGCGAGGACTTGGTCAAAAGGCCAATCACTGCCCCTTCGATTCGCCTGATGTCGCCCTTCAGGTGCTGGGCAAAAAAATCAATAATTTCTTCTTTAAGACATATTCCATGATTTTTTGCCTTACGTTCAATAATTTTTTTCCTGGTAGATAGATCTGGTGGATTTATGGAGGTGATAAGCCCACTGGCCAGTCTTGATCGCAGTTGATCGTTCACACTGTGTATTTGCCTCGGGAGTTGACTTCCGGTAAAGATTATTGTCTTTCCTGCGTCCATGAGGGGATCAAGGGCCAGGGCCAGTTCTGCCTGGGTCCTTTCTCTTCCCGCAAAAGAATGGACCTCTTCAAGGAGAAGAACATCACAATCCTTTTTGTAGCGGCTTACAAAGGCTTCCATTTGCCCGTTTTTTATTGATTTTACGACCTGGGTGGTGAAATCATTAGCAGTAAGATAGCAAAGTCTTGTATTCGGTGTTTCTTCAAGTATTTTTTGCCCCACTGCCTGGGTAAGATGGCTTTTCCCGAGTCCTGCCTCAGAGTGCAGGTAAATTACATTGTTGTGATTATCCCCTCCGTTAGCAGTAGCCCAACAAGCTGAAAATGCAAAGCGATTGGTGTCCCCAACCACAAACTCATTAAAGGTAAAGCGTTCACAGAACTTGGGCCTTGGCACTTCACTGGGGGCGAAGTTAGGAAGGTGTAGCTGATCCCGTGCAGCCTCTTTTGCAATTTCGGCAGGAGAAAGCCTTATTTTCCAAGTATGCCCCTCTTGAATAAGTGCCTCCTTTAACATGGTCAAATAGTGCTCCTGAACCCAGGAAACACAAAATTGATTGGGACAGTGGACAATAATAGTGTCACCATCTACCCCCCCATAGGTCAGAGGGGCAATCCACACCCCGTAGCTGCCTTCAGGTATTCTGAGACGAAGAACTTCTTTTAAACCTTGCCAGACGTTTTCCATCTCTGATGACCTAACGCAATTGCGACCTTTAATTCCTCGGAAGTTTAATATCCTGACTACAGACTAATTCTTAACAAGGTACGAATCTGATTTCACCCAATTAGCACAAAAGTGGGTATAACCCACTGCAACTCTTGGTCAATTTATTTGAAAGGACTTTTTTTTATTCTAAGGTGTTTAAATTAGCTGCCCACAGCGGGATTTTTACAGCAGGATAAACAGGATTATCATTTGTCCTGTTGACCCTGTCAAAAAAATGGAAAATTCTATACTATGAACATATGAACATCGGTTTTTGACAAATATCGTAATTCTGGTCTAGTTCATAATGAAGCTATATCCTGTTGTCAAAGTGGACAAAGGGAGATTTTTCTTAAGTAAGCACGTGAGTTGTCAACAAGAGGCTATCTTGTTGATTTTTTGTTATTTTTTTTGACTATTTGCGTAACTTATGGAGAAGATAAGGTTTTTATATCTCGTAAAAATTCTTATAATTCTCGTAAGTTCTCATGTTAAACACGATTTTTCAACAGTTTGTTCAAAAAATCAGAACTTACTAATTCGTCGATTTTCGTCTAATTTTTAGAATTTTCTATCTACAGCTTTTTTATGAATTAAGATTCATAACATCGGTCTTGAGGCAAAGCACAGATTTCAATGTCGTTTGGTGTGTTTATGAATGAAGCTGTTGTTGTAATATCATTGTCGTTTTGGCATAGTAGCAAGATGGAATATAATAGATCACTGTCCTTGACAGGGAGCAGATAATTACAATGGAACTCCTCGACAGGGAAAGATGCCTGGCTCTTTTGCAAGAGTATAGAGTGCCGGAACATATAGTGTCCCACAGTCTCAGGGTGGCCCAGGTAGGAGTGTTTATTTCATCTCATCTCAAAATAGTAGGTGAAGATCTTGAGGTCGGCCTAGTAGAGGCAGGAGGCCTTCTCCATGATATAACCAAGATGGACTCTGTTCATACAGGGCAGAATCATGCCTTATCGGCCTTCAGGCTGTTTGAGGCTCTGGGGTATCATGAGGTGGCAGATATAGCTCGTCAACACGTGCGTCTCGACCATGACATTAGACATGATCTCAAAATAACTGAGGCCTTAATTGTAAACTATGCAGATAAGCGTGTGAAGCACTCCTCTATAGTTACGTTATCAGAGAGGTTTGAGGACCTGCTAATACGTTATGGAACCACTCCGGAGCGCCGGAAAATGATAAGGAAGCTTCATGATGAAATCGCGGAAATCGAATTCTTTATTTTCGCAAAGCTGGATATCGGATTTAGCAGTTTGAATAACCTTAATGACCTTGAACCGTCATCGATAGTAAAACTAGAAGGGATTTATGGATGATTCCGCTGAAAATACCCCATCTGCCGCGTTGCTTCAATTTCCTCATCATTGCGACGTACGATAAGAGTACGCATTATTCCTTGGAAATCTTGCGCCTTGCATCTGGAACATTTTGAGCGAAATCATATTTTAGAACTTTTTGCAGTGTAATCATGGATAGGATTTTTAAATTATTTACTTATTAGAAAGGGGTAGTTATGTCTCATAAACTCAGTTTTTTTGGTCATTCAGCCTTTAGGATAGTTACAGAAAAGGATTTGAAGATATGGATTGATCCATGGCTGGACAATCCTCAAGCCACAGGCAAGCCTGATTCAATGGATGCCGATCTTATTCTTATTACTCATGCCCACGAAGATCACATAGGTAACTGCCTGGACATGGCCAAATCATCTGCCACTGAAGTAGTTGCGATTCACGAAATACAGCAATATCTCCTTATTAAGGGCCTTCCAAACGTGACAGGTATGAATATTGGAGGAACCTATATTACAAAGGGAGTTGCAATCACCATGGTACCAGCGCTTCACAGCTCTTCGATCCAGGAAGGCAATGAGATCCTCTATGGCGGAGAAGCCGCAGGCTTTGTGATTTGCCTTGAAGATGGGCTCATTCTTTACCATGCAGGAGACACTGGTCTGTTCGGGGATATGGCCTTGATAGGAGGGATGTATCGGCCTGAGATTACCATGGTTCCCATAGGAAACCACTATACAATGGGACCCCGAGAAGCGGCATGTGCCTGCAAATTTATTAGGGCACAGAAAGTCATCCCTATGCACTATGGCTCCTTTCCTGCTCTTACAGGCACAGTAGAGGAGTTCAACAGAGAACTCAAATCCCAGCAAGTCGATACTGAGTTAGTAGAGCTAAAGCCGGGAGAGAGCATTTCCCTGTAAAGGGGCAAGGGTCATAAAAAATGAACATCGAACATCGAACGTCCAACATCGAATGTTGAATGGGAATGATAAAGAAACAGACTTAAGATTTGGGGAAAAGGTTACTCCCCTCTGTATCAAAACATTTGACAAGAAACAGAAATTGCCGTTGAATTTTTGGTATTGGATATTTGTTTTCCATTCGACGTTGGACGTTCGATGTTCGATGTTGGACGTTTATCTTTCAAAACAATTCCTTTACGGGTCCTTAGCGCTTATGACCTTGAACCTTCGAACTCCTGTCCGTAGCTCGCCCTTAGGAGCCCGCGTACTGAGTTTCCCAGATATATTGCCCGAGCCTTTTTTAGATCATCCGGATAGAGCACCTGCTCTCTGGCATTGCTCTGTTCTATAAGATTCTGACGAAAGGTGCCGTTTAAGAGTCCGCTGAATACAGGAGGAGTGACGAGTTCGCCATCAATATCTAAGAATAAATTACTGATTGTCCCTTCGGTAAGTTCACCCCGCTCGTTTGTAAACACACAGTCAAAAAGACCGCAGGTCTTGGCCCTCTTATATTCTTCCGTATACAGGTGTCTGTATGTGGTTTTGTGATATAAAAAGGGATCTTGAGAGTCAACTGTTTTTAGCGACAGGTCAAAACAAACCTGCTTTTCTTGTGTGGATAGCACAGAGGCTGAAATATCTACAGAACCATCTCTTCCCAGCAACATGCGGACCCGGCAGGATTTTCTTTTTGAATACAGGCCTTCTGCAAATTCAGCTAACTCCCTTCTCACCCGCTCCAGGTCCAAATAAAAAGCGAAATAATGTGCAGAATGCGAGAGTCTTTGAAGATGCCTTTCCAGCAGTAAATAACCTTTTATTACTTCCTGGTCTCCCATTTCAGGGTCCCACTTCATAGTCTCTATAAGGGAGAAATTTTTCCTTGATCCACCTTTTTTAATAGAGGATAAGGACAGAGAATTTGTCAGAAATTCGGCCTTAAGTCTACACTCATCGTATTCCTTTTGAGGATCTGAATCTATTGTTATCCCGCTTCCTATCCCTAGCTCTCCGGATTCTCCGTCCAGGACCACTGTCCTGATAGCCACATTTAGGACTGCTTTTCTCTGAGGAGAGATAAATCCTATAGCGCCGGTGTATACACCTCTTGGAGAAGACTCGATCTCAGAAATAATCTCCATTGTCCGGATTTTTGGCGCTCCGGTCACAGACCCGCATGGAAACAGGGCACTAAAGATCTTATCCCAGGAGGTGTCCGGGAGAATTTCCCCCTCTA
>JAFDDO010000046.1 GCA_019310825.1 Deltaproteobacteria bacterium
AGCCGGGGGCAAGTGGTAACATCGATCCTTGTACCAGACATAAGTGTTGACCTTGTTGAAGGAGACACAAGGCTGTAACACATCAATAAGGGCAAAACCTGGATGAGCTATTCCCTTCTGGATCAGCTCTGACAGGTCATCCATCATGCCGGAGAAACCACGGGCCACAAATCCTGCCTGCATGGCCACGGCTCCAGAGATCGGGTTGCATGGTGCCGAGGCCACGCCTTCTGGCTGGGCCTTGGTGACAAAACCTTCGGCAGTGGTAGGACTGGCCTGGCCCTTAGTCAGGCCATAGACCTGGTTATTGTGAACCAAGAGAGTTACATTGATGTTTCGGCGTATGGATGCCAGAAAGTGGTTGCCCCCTTCCCCATAGTTACACCCATCACCACTTTCAACAATCACGGTGAGCTTCGGGTTGGCAAGCTTTGCACCGGTGGCTACGGAAAGCGACCGGCCATGCAGTCCATTGAAGACATTGGCATTCAAATAGTGGGGAGCCTTGGCGGCCTGCCCGATTCCCGAGACAAACAAGACTTCATGAGGTCCTATCTGGCTTTCCACCAGCGCCTGTTTGACCGCCTGCAAAATAGAGAAGTTTCCACAGCCTGGACACCAGGCTGTCTCGTATTCTCCATAATCGTCGATGGTGACCATACTCATCTTCCCCTTCCACTCTCCTACTGGTTCAATTCCCGAAGAATTGATTCCGGTGTGAACGGCAGCCCATCATACCGAAGCACCTTTTTCTTGATTTCAAATCCTGTCTCTCGCCGGATCAGTCTGGCCAGTTGTCCGGTGGCATTTCCCTCTATTGAGATCACCTGCTTTGCCTCCTGCAGGTGTTCCATGAATTGCTCCGGAACTAGAGGCCAAACCTGAGAGAAATGAAGCGTGGCCACCTTTTCTCCACTTGATCTCATACGGGAAGCCGCCTCATGCACTGCCCCTTTGCTCGATCCCCACGAGATCATAAGAAGGTCCGGCTTTCCTTCCCCTCCCAATTCCGGAGAGATGACCTCGACACGGATCCCTTCTTCCTTCTTTAACCGCTTTTCAACCATTAGCTTGCGAACAGAAAGATCTTCCGTGATGTGACCATCCTGGGTATGCTCATCGCTGTCGGCCACAACAAGATGTTTCGTTGTCCCTGGAAAGAGGCGAGGCGAAACACCGGTTTCAGTAATCGCAAACCGCATATATGGTGAAGTCCCGATATCCTCGCTTCCAGGCATCTGCACCGGACTCAGATTTTCCACGTCAAAAGGTACAACAGCGCGGTAGGAATCGGCCAAAAGCTGATCGGTCAAAAGAAATATGGGGCCCTGATATCGCTCTGCCAACTCTAATGCCCTGCGGGTGAGATAAAAGCATTCCTCTACTGTTCCTGGCGCAAAGATTGCCCTTGGAAACTCGCCGTGGCCGGCGTGAAGAACAAGTTCGAGGTCTGCCTGTTCTGTCCGCGTTGGTAGGCCCGTAGCCGGGCCGGGTCGCTGGGCTATCACGACAACCAAAGGGGTTTCGGTCATGCCTGCCAGGCTGACGCCTTCCACCATGAGGGCAAACCCGCCACCGGATGTGGCTACCATGCTGGGCACTCCGACAAATGAGGCCCCTATTGCCATATTAATGGCTGCAATTTCGTCCTCTGCCTGCTCCACGATCAACCCCATTTGTCTGGCATGGCCTGCCAGGTTCAGGCTGATGGAGGTAGATGGCGTCATGGGATAAAATGCAAAAAACTTCAGGCCGGCAGAGAGGGAACCAAGGGCAATGGCCTCATTGCCGTTGAGCATCAAGCGCTGTGAGGGATTAACAACAGGGGCCAGCTTATGAACAAGTGCAGGCTGCTCGGAACACCAATGAAAGGCAGCTTCCAACACCCGGAGGTTCTCTTCCATGACCTTGGGATGCTTCCTGCCAAAGAAATCACTCAATGTCCTTGCCATCAACCCTTTGTCAATGCCGAGAAGGGAGCCGACAACACCAAGGGCAGCGACGTTTGAGAACTTATCTTTAGCTAACTCTTTAAAGGGAACCCTTAGAAGGCGGTCACCAGCAACCTCTAAGGCAGCATCGATGACAATAAGCCCGTCAGGCAAAAGATCCTTGCTATGCAGAGTCACTGTATCCCTGTCTAGCGCTACAAGGAGGTCCACTGCCTCCTCGGGCGCACTGACCTCATCAAGCCCGACGCGTATAGCAAAGGTATTATGTCCACCCCTAATGCGGGACTGGTAGCTCTGAGTCACTACGATGAAATAGCCGCTTCGCACAAGGGTCCTGCCCAGCACTTGTCCGATGGTTACCAGCCCTTGACCTGCCTCACCTCCAATGAGGATGTTCATTGGTGCCACCTCGTTGAGTGGAGGCCCCAGATGATTCAGGACCTCCATGGTTTCAAGATTTTAAAGTGCCCTCATAAACGCCACCAGGTCTTCTTTCTCTTGCTCTGTAAGCTTGAGGCCCTGAATCAAGTTGAAGAACTCAACCGTGTCTTCAAGTGTCAGCAACCGGCCATCATGTAAATATGGCGGCGAGTCCTTGATGCCACGAAGGGGAAAAGTTTTAATAGGCCCGTCAGCAGAAGCCATCCTGCCATTGATCATGCGAGGCTCGTAGAATCGCTCTGTCTTCAGGTTGTGCATGAGATTGTCAGTATAGTAAGGCGCTGGATGGCAGACGGCACATTTGGTCTTTCCGAAGAACAGCTTTTCCCCTCGCATTTCCGCCTCAGTGGCCTTTGTGGGATAGAGCATACCATA
Organism: Deltaproteobacteria bacterium; assembly: GCA_019310825.1. Lineage (GTDB taxonomy): Bacteria > Desulfobacterota > Dissulfuribacteria > Dissulfuribacterales > UBA3076 > UBA3076. The sequence goes on from JAFDDO010000046.1 coordinate 2,769, forward strand.
GATATTTAGCTTAGGAGCCGGCGGGAAGTCTAAGATCGACTGAACCTCGGCCATAAAGTGGACCTGGCTGGCCCGTTCGAGAACATTAACGCCTTTCTTCGTGGCAATCACCGGATCGCCGTCAAAATAGGCAGCACGCTGCTCAAATTCGGTGAAGTCTTCAATCGATTTCAGCGCTCGCTGCGAGCCGAACAGGCGCTGAATATTTACTCCGCGCAGAGTTGGAATATCAAGGCGGTGGCGAAACTCCTGGGGACGGATGTCGCCTACTAGATGCGTAGAGCCGTTGGTATGCCCGTTCGCATGGCAGTCAAAACAGGTAACCCCACGGCTTGGACGCTCTGAGCGACGGTCTTCGGTTTGGTTGAACTGCTGTTGCGGGAAGGGGGTAACCAGCAGTCTCAGTCCTTCAAGCTGCTTGGGATTAAGTATTCCATTGAACAACTCATAGTAGTTGTCGATGGTTACCAGCTTACCCTGGGAGACGTCACCAAGGTCCGGCCTTGTAGTCAGATAAATGGCTGCTGGGAAGTCAGGTAAAAAATGATCCGGCAAATCAAGGTCGAGATCAAAACGGGTGAGATCCCGCCCTTCCTGGTTTTTGATCTCATCTATATGGGACTTTGGGAAAACCATACCACCTTCAGGATGATTTGGATGGGGAAGTGGCATAAGTCCCTTGGGAAAAAGATCCTTTTTAGAAATCTCTTCAGGGCTCATTGCCGCCAGCTTATCCCATGTCATCTCCTTGGATAACTTTGCCCTCACACCTTCCTGGACGGGCTTTCCGCGGGACATAGTAACGCCCTTGGCTGGACGATTGCTCAAGTCATAGCGCTCATTGAGCAGATCCATCTGACGCTTCATGACCTCAGACTTTGCAGCCTTCATACGATCCATTACCGTTGCAAAGCTCTCTTTGATAACTACAGGCGAGTAACTGGTCCTTACGGATTCCTGTGCATAGGCTGCACTCAAGACGACAAACAAAGCAAAGAGTACACCCAACAACGTCCATCGGTACTTTCTTGATGCATGTCTCATGTTCTTGTCCTCCCCTTTCTTTGATTTGCTGATAGCAATCAGTACTTGTCGGCCTCGGCAACGAAGACACAATGTCTTGGCTCCACTGGCAAGCCTTTTGCCTTCTGGCTAAAACCATTCATGATTCCGCTGAAAACACCCCATCTGCTGTGTTGCTTCGATTTCCTCGTCATTGCGACGTACGCTAAGTATGTCTCATTCCTCGAAAATCTTGCGCCTTGCATCTGGGACATTTTGAGCGGAATCATCTTTCAAGACTTTTTGCGGTGTAACCATTTATTGCAATAATTTATTTTTTCATAAGCCTGTTAATATTGCAAGTTATGTCTGTTAAAAAATTTACATCATCATGTCCTTATCACTCTGTTGAACAGCACGATCAATCTCTGCCTTGAGCTGAGTCGGCAGGCCCGGAATATCGACACTCAAAAAACCTCTCACAATGGTGGCACTAGCTTCATCTTCACTCAGTCCACGGGACATAAGATACAGGATCTCGTCTTGAGCTATCTTTCCTACTGCTGCCTCGTGAGACATCTCCACCCCGTCTATCATGCCCTCCAACTCAGGTATGGCGTGAATCGATCCGCCATTAAGGATGAGACCCTGGCACTCCAGATGGGCCTTCACCCCCGGCACCTCACCTACCAGGTCACCGCGGGCAATAATATTTCCTCCGTTGGTAATGGCACGGGAAATGATCTCGGCCCGCGTATCCGGCTCTTTTAAGTAAATGCGGCCACCCACGTCCATTTGAGAGCCTGGGCTTCCGACAAGTAGGTTGTAAAAGCGAGCAACAGCCCCTTTCCCAGCCAGGTGGGTAGTGGGATACATCTGGAGTGACCTCACTGGTTTCATACAGATGTAATTATTAAGAAAGAGACCGCCCTCCTCTACAATTCCCGCTGATCTGGCTCGTACCATCATCTCCTCAGCCCAGTAGTGTATCATTGTGAAGCTGAGCTTTGCGTCCTTCCTGACGTAAAACTCAGAGACGCCCACATGGAGTCCCCTTTGTAGATGGGCAGCCGTCGCACAACCTGTGATTATATGAAGCTCGGATCCTTCTTCGGCAATAATAATGTTATGGACGTTCTGGCTCAGTCCTTCCTTTTCCATATACATGCATGCCTGGACAGGATATATGACCTTGCTGCCCGGAAGGGCTCTGATGACATAACCGTTATGTAAATCAAGCTGGGCTCGCGCTGTGTACTTGTCAGCGTCCACATCCACCAGTTTCCAGTAGTAATCTCTGACCCAGCCATATTGTTTAAGGGCCTCTTTGATGGGGATAACTTCCAGCCCTTCCTGCCTGGAATGGGAATGTATTACCGAAGTATCTTTCTGCACATAGGTACCGGATCTCTCGGTTTCCTCAGCATCTACCCCAGCCAGGATCATCCGCTCCTTATCGGCTTCAGACAGCACATCCAGATCCTCTACATAGCCATGAGGAACAGGTTCCGACCCATATGCATCAAGGTCTATGTCTGGCCCAAGTTTTGCGGTTTTATCCTTGGCACGAAGGGCCATTTCATCTAAGCCGCGCATCTTATACACTCCTCATATCCGACTCTGCTGATACACCTGAAAATTTCCCTGGGATGGGTCGTGCAAGTCAGTACACCATCAAAGAGTACCTGCCCCTTGTCCGCTGTTACGTAATCCAGTATGAACCCGGTATGCGTAATAATCAAACCCATCTTGGTTCGTTCTCTGTGCCGCTCCTTCTGTGTCTTCTCTGAGTCCACTCTGAAGTCCCGTTGAAGCAACTCGCTGATCGTGTTTCCTATAAGAACAATATTTTCCAAATCCACACCAGACTCAGGTTCATCAAAGAGAAATAGATCCGCATCCTGGGCCATCAACTGCAAAAGCTCCGAGCGCTTGATCTCACCGCCCGAGAAGCCTTCGTTGACGTCACGCTTCAAAAATTCAGAAAAATTCACCTTTTTCGCCAGGGCCTCCACGTCAACCTCTTCTTTTGCGCAGATTTCAATCATTTGTCTGGTCTTCACCCCATGAATGGTGGGCGGCCGCTGGTAAGACATCCCGATGCCAAGCCGCGCCCGCTCATCAACAGACATATGGGTGATATCTTCTTCCTTAAAAAGAATTTTTCCGCCAGTGACTCTGTACTGTGGGTAGCCCATAATGGTCATTAGTAAAGACGTCTTACCAGACCCGTTCGGACCAAACAGAATGTGGGTTTCACCCGGAAGAATTTCCAGGTCGATGTGTTTCAGGATCTCCTTGTCGCCGAGCTTAACCTGCAAGTCCTCGATTTGTAGCATCTCTTCTCTCCTGGTTGAGCTGCGGGGGGCAAATTAAGGGTTGCGGGTTACTAGTTTAGAATGTCTACAACCTTTATATCCGGCCCTCTCTCTCGCCCCCATGGGAGGATATTTATTTTTGCAACCAGTCCTCGATCTCTGCTCCCTGGTATTCCTCCTGTTGGACTGTTAGGTCCAGGTTGATGACAAGCCCTGAGTGCTTCTTGACCTCGCTGTCTTCCCTGAACTTCAGGTGGCGCTCCCTGGCTGTGCGGACATCTTCCAATGCCCTTTTCAAGGCCTGCCCAATAGCATTGCTCCTGTCTATCTCGCCAGGCCTGAATTTTGGGGCAATACCATCTTCTGCAATATCTTCAGCAAAGTGCGCAAGATGCTTCATCTTTTCCATGGCTTGATCCATGATCTCCCAGCCCATAATTTCATCCTTTTGGAAAAGCCAGGAAGTGCGGAGATGTTGGAGCATCTCCGTATACTTGCTTGTGACCTCTGCCTGCAACCTGTCCAACAGTTCCTCGGGCAATTCACTCTCTCCCCCAGGAAGGCCCGCTGCCTCCTCAGGACTCAATTTGTCCAGTTTCCTTTGAAATTTTCTGGCGTGGATGGCCGATTCCCATGCCTCTCTCTCAAGTACCCGCCTGATATGGGGATCATCCACCTTTTCCGCTTCTCCGCCATAATGAGGGATCAACTTCTCCTCATACTCAATGTAAGATTTGAGTATTGTTGCCCGGCTGGTTGGATCATAGGGATAGGGAGCCGGTGTGAAATTGGGCTCGCCTCCCAATTTGCCTATTATCATCCCCAGCCAATGAAAATGCCACATCTCCTCCCTGGAGATGGAAACCAGGCTCGCGCCCAGAGGCGTATCTTCTCCTTCCATATAGCCGTGAACTAGATAGCGTATGATGGCGGCATGCTCATCGGCAAGATCCCTGTTCAACCTGTCAATTAAAGCCTTTTTCTCCATGGGTAATTTCTCCTTACGGTTTTGTTCTGCCTTTATCAATCAACCTTACAAAATGCTTGCGATTTGGCACCGCACACAGGGCACCTGTTTGGTGGCTCATTTTCGCAAGTGTAGCCGCATACTGCACACACGTGGTAATCCGTTTCTTCAATTGCCGCCATGTTATCCAAAGCCTTCTGGTAGAGGCCCGCATGGACCTTTTCAACCTGGTTGGCATACGAAAACGTTAGGACTGCTGCCTTGTTGCCCTCTTCCTCAGCTATATCGATCATGGCCGGATACATATTGGTAAACTCGTGGGTCTCTCCCTCAATGGCCTCCTTAAGGTTTTCGGCCGTACTTTTTACCTGGCCGAGGACGCGCAGGTGAGCAAGGGCATGAATGGTCTCTGCCTCAGCCACCGCCTTGAAGAGTTTGGCCACCTGGGGATAACCCTCTTTTTTTGCCCGCTTGGCAAAGGCAAGGTATCTCCGATTCGCCTGGGACTCCCCGGCAAAAGCTTCCAGTAAATTTTGTTCAGTCTTAGTCATATCATTTCCCTTTCTCAATAGGCTAATGAAAAAGAATATCCGTTTTTCGGTCAACCCTGAATCTATTAACCCGTGAACGGTTACCCTAACCCTTTGTCTCGCATGTAGATATTCTGAAAACTTTATATAGTCCGCACCAGCCAATGGCGGCTGTAAAAATTGGCAATAAGCCAATAGCTCCCCACCAACTTTTCATATAGACGCCAACTGCAATAATAACAAGTCCCATGAACACTCTGATAGTCCTGTCAGTTCTACCCATATTGCATTTCATATATGCCACCTCCTTAGCCCGAGTCCAGAAAAGGAATGGATGTAGCAGCTGACGTAACTGCAAGCACACTGGAGACATTGTGCCCTGACCATTTATTTTCTCTTAGACTTTTTTCTCCCCTTTGGATATATGAGGCCACTCAACGCCGTTTTGCTCCTCGACGAAATAACAGAAACAATCCCATTCAAATTCGCGCTGCGAGATGGGACATCGAAGTTTGACCTTTCGTTCGGTAACGCCTATCACTTCCCAGTCGCCTCGGCGCGAACCGTCCTCAATGTGTATCTTTTGCCCAACCCTAAAAGCGTATGGCCGAAAAATAATAATATTGTGCTTCATATCTAATTGACGTAGAGTTTTTTTTCCAACCATGCCTTGATTTCGGCGCTTATGGCGTAGACACCTTTATTGTTTCCAACTGATTCCAGAAAGTGATCCCTCAACTCGTCCGGCATATCGATTTTAGCCAGTTCAACAGCCTCTTCTGAGTTGCGCCGGATGAAAAAAATCTTTGGAGGGTCCTCCCAGGTATTCACTACAAAATAATAAGATACGTCGTCTTTTGATCTTATTAAGCTTTTGCCGTGAGTCCAGCTATTTCCCCATTCCAGATACAGGGTAACCGCCTCTTCAGGTGTCATGTCCCAATCGATCACGCTGATGATTTCCTTGTTTTTTCGAACTTCATCTAGTCCCATCATGGCAGTTTACCTCCTTTTGGCATTTGACAAGATCAATCGTTCTCTTAATGGCTTCATCACATGGCTTCACTCTCAAATCCCCTCGAAGGAAATCTTTCTTTTAAACATTTGTAATCTTGAATCCTCAAGATCTGTGCCAAGATCGAATTAGGCAAAGGAAACGCTCTGAAACCGTTTTGATATCAGTTAATTGCAAATAGTTAAGTTATCCGCTGCGCCAGCCTGATGACCTCATGAGGGATTTATATGATACAATAGTGTCTCAATTAAGGAGGAATAAGTTAATGTATTGGTATTACAACAAATGTATCAAGCTACGTTAAGGTAAAAACCATGAGTGATGAAGCAGAAAAATTTTGACAGGGAGCGCTCCCTGCAAAAACACTAGACAGAAGGCAAACCAAATCATATAATTATTTAAGCCCGTTAAGCCATGTCCCAAAATACCTAGCTAGAGCCTGCTACAGGAAATAGGTATATTTGGGAAACGTCAGAATGTCTCATATTTCGTCTTGATACATAACTGTATCATGAGACACGCTGTGAAACGAATGGAAAATAATATCCGTCGGATTTCTATATCTAATCTTATATCATGACTAAGTTATATTTATTTTTTATCTGGGTTAAGGAAAAAGGGCGAATGTCAAAAGCGTTATTTGCTGAGGTATGTTCTATGTTTATACATAGAAGTGCTTAACCACAAGGAGGACGCCGTGTCTGGATTGAGTCTATGGACTAACAAGGAGATCAGTAAGCTAAAACGCGACATAGACTGTCTTTACGACAGGATGTGTCGCGATTTCGGTATAACTCAATTAATGGATTCGCTCAGAGAAGGACCCTTGGTGAATATTACTGAGACAAAGGATAGCTTTGTGGTCAGGGCCGATCTTCCGGACCTGGATCCTGATGATTTGAATGTCTCTGTCACTGATGATCTGTTGATTATTAAGGGAGAAACAAGAAAGCAAATATCCTACGAAACAGATGGCATTAAGCAAATTGAGTCTTTCTCAAGTAGGATCAGGCTACCTCCTAAAGTTAAGATTAAAAATGTCCGTGCAAGCTACAGAAAAGGAGTTTTGGAGATCGTTTTGCCTAAATACAGAGCCTCCGCTTCTCTGCCAGTGAAAATCCTTAAAAAATAGGGCAAGGGAGTTTTTGAGAGGAACACAGACTTTCAGGAGAATATAAATGGCTAAGAAAAAAATCTCTGAAGTCTCTTTGGAAGATCTCAGATGGAGCATTGACCCAGGCACTCTGGCATTTGAGACGACCGAGGACCTGAAACCACTTAAAGGACTTATTGGCCAGAAAAGGGGTATTGAGGCCCTGCTATTTGGTATGGGTATGGATATGCCTGGTTACAATATATTTGTCACCGGGCAACCGCGCTCAGGCAAAATGGCAGCGGTAAAAAAGGTCCTTAAAGAGACCTCTCAAAAGAAGAAAGTGCCTGATGATCTGTGCTATGTAAATAATTTCAAAAATTCTGAGGTGCCCATACTACTCAGCCAAAAGCCCGGCCTGGGCAAGGATCTCAGAAAGGATGTGCACGGGCTGGTGAAGACCTTGAAGACGGAAGTGCCCAGGCTTTTCGAAAGCCAGGATTATATCAGCCGCAAAAAAGAGATTATGGAGACCTATGAAAAAAAGACCAGGGATTTTTTCATGGGCCTGGAAAAAAAGGGGAAAGAAGCAGGATTTACCCTTGTCAATCTCCAGTCCGGCCAACAGACAAGGCCTGAGCTTATGCCTATCGTTGACGGACAGCCCATACCCATTCTTGAACTTGAGCAAAAGGTAGACAAGGGGAGATTCCCCAGGAAAGAATTTGAAGAGATCAGAAAAAAATATGACGAACTGAGGCAGGAGATCGACCACATATTCCTTGAGGTCAGGGGACTGCAAAAAGAGGTTGAGGAAAAGGGAAGGAAGATTGACAGACTGATGTTCAAGGACCTAGTGTCCAAGCAAATCGCCTCCTTTACTGAAAAGTACAAGGATAAATCCGTACAGCAGTATCTTCAGGCCATGATCGAAGATATGTCCGAGAATCTGCATCTTTTTATGGCCCAGGATCAGCAAAAAAAGCCGGGCATACCCATGTTTCCTACAGGCGATCCCTTCGCATCTTACGAGATTAATTTACTGGTGGATAATTCCGAACAAAAAGGACCTCCGGTCATTATCGAATCCTATCCCACGTATCGCAATTTGTTCGGGAGTATCGAACGCATGGTGGACAGCAGTGGCATGTTGAGGACGGATTTCAGTAAGATCAAGGCCGGTTCTTTTATCAAGGCCAGCGGAGGATATTTAGTGTTCAATCTCATGGACGCTATAATGGAGCCTGGAGTTTGGCCTGCGCTTAAGCGAGCACTAAAGACCAAAAAAATGGAAATCCAGACCTATGATCCCTTTTACCTCTTTACAACCTCAGGCTTAAAACCCGAGCCCATTGAGTTGGACATCAAAGTAATCCTTTTGGCAGAGCCCTATCTGTATCAATTGCTCCAGGCCTATGATCATGATCTCAAAGAAATCTTCAAGGTCAGGGCTGACTTTGAAACAAGCATGGACAAGACAGATGATACGATCCGCAAATTTGCCGAATTTGTCAAGATGAAGACTGATAATGAAAAACTCAAACCCTTTGACAAGACAGCAGTAGCTGCTTTGATAGAGGAGTCCGTGCGTATGTCAGGCTGGCAGGAGAAGATCTCCACCAGCTTCCCTCAGATTGCAGATCTTATCCGGGAGGCCGACTATTGGGCGGCCCAAGATGGTCAGGCTAAAATCCAGGACAAACACGTGGATAAAGCCATAGAGACCAGAGTTTATCGTTCTAACATGATTGAAGGACGCCTGCAGGAGATGATTGATCGAGGCACCCTCATGATTGACGTGGAGGGCGAGGTCGTTGGTCAAATCAACGGCCTGGCTGTTTATGACCTTGGCGACTATATGTTCGGAAAGCCGTCCAGGATTACTGCATCCACTTCCATGGGCCGGGAAGGTATAATTAATATTGAGCGCGAAGCAGACATGTCCGGCAACATCCACAATAAGGGCATCTTGGTCTTGGGCGGATATATTCGAAAAAAATATGCCCAGGATAAGCCCCTAGCTGTGAGCGCAAGTATTGCCTTTGAACAGTCTTACAGCGGAGTGGAAGGAGATAGCGCTTCGTCCACGGAGATCTATGCGTTACTCTCCAGTTTATCCGGTGTTCCCATACGGCAGTATATTGCAGTGACAGGCTCTGTTAATCAGAACGGCGAGGTCCAGGCTATCGGCGGAGTCAACCAGAAGATCGAAGGCTTTTACCACTGCTGTCTGGCAACCAAACTCACTGGGAAACAGGGAGTGATAATTCCGGAGAGCAATGTCAAGGACCTTATGCTGCGAAAAGATGTGCTCCAGGCCGTAAAAGAAGGGAAGTTCCGCATCTATGCTGTCAGGACCATTGATCAGGGAATCGAGATCTTGACCGGAAAGAAGGCCGGAACAAGAAAGGCTGACGGAACTTATCCCAGGGGAACCATCAATGCCCTTGTGGATGCTAAATTGAAAAAACTTGCCGAAGGATTAAAGGCTTTTGGCAATGAGGACAAGAAGAAAAAGAAAGGGCGGACCACCAGATCCAAGAAGAAAGACTAAAAGAAAAAGCGGTGCGCACTGGTT
>JAFDDO010000205.1 GCA_019310825.1 Deltaproteobacteria bacterium
TCACCTTTTATTGAGGCCTTTATATCGTCAAAGCCGGTTCCTGTGATGGCAGCCTTCACGTTTATGTCTGACTCTAATGGTTTGACCGGGCTCTTGTTCAGGGAAGCAAGGAGGATTTCGTGCGGCTTGAAGTCTTGGCAGTCTATCCATAACTCGTAGGAGCTTTTTGACGGTATGAAATGGCCTTTAGTCTCCAGGTTTTTGGCATAAGGGGGTATGCATGTGAGAGATGCATCAACCCTGTCAGGTCCTATATCTATCTTGGCCCTGATATTTGAAAAGTTAAGGCTATTGGTGTCGTGGAGCAGTCCTGGTAAAACGCCTTCCGGATCTAAAGCGAGGCTACCATTTTGTATAACAAGTGTGGCTGAAAGAGGGGGTAGTGACCATGGTTCCTTGTCAGCAGACAGAGTTAGTGAGTTGAGATGGAGATTGGGGTTGTTGAGAACCACTCGGCTTATTCCAAATTTTGCACGAAAAAGGCCCAGCCAGTCCGGGAAAAGCATGATTTTTGGGACCTTTACCTCTATTTGGTTATTGGAAATCAGGGCGTTGCTGAGTGTTATGTGGGGAAGGGGCAACCACTGCCAGTAGATGGCCTTGATGTTGATAGTAATGTTAGTACTTTCCAATCGATGGGTTATCTCATGGGTCATCCAGAAGCGCACCCGTTCCAACTTTACGAAGTATGGAGCGATAAACACAAGGAACCCAACGATCGCAAGAACAGAGATAAAGATTTTAGTGGTGCGCGTTTTTTTCATTTCTGATTTTACGAAGAGTTAACCATCTCAAATTAAATTTTGTCTCTGTGTCCTCTGCGCCTCTGTGGTGAATTTTGTGTCCTATCAGAGAGATCGGCCATCAGCAACTTCAGGTTGTCCAAATTTTCAAAGTTTTTATGGGCAAGCAGTGTCTTTAAATTTGAAAGGGCCGGGGAGATATAGGGCCTAAAGAATACTTTCCCTTTTTTAAGATATAGGTACGAGTATGCACCTAATGCCTGCATAGTACGAAGAAGGGCAAGGAGGTAAAACTCCCTTTCAAACACAGCCTTTTCCAAGGTAATATTGAGAGAATCAAGTTCATCAAGATAGAATTGCAAAAGCTCAGACCAAACATTCTCCGGTAGTGCGACATAAGGATCCAGGAGTAGGGCAGCAACGTCATAGCCCAAGGGACCCAGACGACCGCCCTGAAAATCAATTATTCTCAAAGCACCATTCCGGACCAAGATATTGCGGGACTGAAAATCCCGGTGCAAAAAATACTCTTTATCGTCAATTAAATCTACTTGTAAAGCCAGTCTTGTAAGTTCATCTTCAATCGCTGGTGTTTTGCTGCACCCCATGAAGTCTTCAACAAAGGATCGCAAAAAATAAAAAGCCTCTCTTTCCTTGGCCAGCTTACTGTCATAATATTCTGAGTCATAGCACCATCTGCGGTTGAATCCCCGGCAGCCCCATACCTGCATCCTTGCAAGCAAAGATAGTGCCTTTTGGTAAAGCACTTTCACCTGTGACCATTTGTTTTGGGAGATCAGCGCCAGAATTTCTGTCTGCAAATGTCTGTCTCCAAGATACTCCGCTACAATAATTCCGGTATACTTGTTGAAATCATATATTTCCGGAACCGGAATTCCGATCTTGGCCAGATGATTCCCAATAGCAACATAGCTGTAGGTTTCGGAAGTACCTATATCCCCTGGGGAAGGTTCAATTGCAACGGCGAGCTTGCCCTTCCAATGAATCTTGAAAAAACGCCTGTCAGATCCATCGGAAGAGAGACGTATGACAAGTGGTAGTTTCAAAGTTAGTGCCCTGGGACCCGTAAAGGAACAATTCCTCGGTTTTGCATCCCATCTTCAGGCCATCTTTGATCGATTTTTAATCTCAAAATCATCAACATAACACTGCTATGCCTGCGGTTTTGCTCAATCAAATCGACCAAATCCGACCTAAATCTGAGCGCTAATTCCAATGACTTATTTCTTTACTGTTCCTTAGTTCTAAATCTCATGTTTTTTTGTGGCAGGTCCAATCACCAGACGCTGCTGCGGACAAAGCTGGCGCGGTTTTTATGTTATTTACCAACCAATCTTGCCAGAAGGATATCTTCAACATTCCGCCGTGAATCGATTACCGACAAAACATATACTTTTCGTTCATCGAACCTATACATTAGTCTCCATGGCGGGATAATTAATTCTCTATATTGTAATATTCCTTGACCTTGAAGTTCTGGTACAATGTGGCCTCTTTCAGGAAGGGTGTAGAGATTCGATGCTTTTTGTTGGATGCTTTTTAATATTTTTAACGCATTTTGAGAACTGTCTATAGAAATGAAATCAATGATTTCCTTAAGATCATTCTCCGCAACATTTGTCCAAACAACTTTATGCTTTGAGCCCATCAAAGCCTTTCTTCCAATTTACCTTCAATGTCTTTAAACACGTCTTCTTGTAACCTTACCCCGCCATTTCGCAAATCATTTTCTCCTTGAGATATCAGCTTTAAAAGGCCAATTGCATTACGCATATTTTCGTAGCTTTCAGGGTCTTGAAGGACAGCCCTGGGTTCACCGTTTTGCGTTATTATCACAGGCCGATGGGTTATGTTGATCTGGTTTAATAAATCTGCAGCTTTTGATTTCAGGTAAGTAACGGGTTTTATATCGCTTGTAATATTCATTTTATTTACTCCGGTCCGAATATAGTACCAAAAAAGGACTGTACGTCAAGTCTAATTTTCATCCTGCGAACCATGGGATCGAGATCGACCAGACATTCCTCAGGCTGTGCCTGCAACGCTGGAGGGATACTAAGCATGTCAAGTTCTCCGTATCGTGATAACTTTACAAATATCGTATGATATACAGAGAGTCAACCCAAGATATCAGCAATGCTTGTCAAGTCTTTTTTCCTAATATATATAGTATATTAAGTAAGTCGTGAGGGATCAGCGCTCAACGGCGGATCTCAGAGCTGAGAACTCGTTGCGGCTTGGAGGCATGAAGACTTTCTCAAGCCGTGGAGTTATCCAGAAATCATAGAATAACTTGTTCGACTATTTGAGAATTAATAATGGCATATAATCGTATTTTTTTAAGTCATAAAGGCGT
>JAFDDO010000206.1 GCA_019310825.1 Deltaproteobacteria bacterium
AACTATACAGTAACCGGTATTGTATGCGCAATTATTTGTGTCGTTATCCGGGTATTTCATATAAGCGCAGGCGGATTTTGCAACGCACCATATAAGGCCCTTTTGAAGGTTCAGCAGGCAATCGGAATTGCTAGATTTTTCTTGACACTGATATGGCTCTTTACCTATTATAATAGCTCGTTACACGATGCCCTCTTGGGCTTAATAGGATATCCCGTGAAAATCGGGAGCGGGCCCGCCGCTGTGATCGGGGACAAACGCCGCATTTGACGTCACCGCCTGGCAAAAGCCGGAGGGTAAGACACGGCAAGTAGGATGATCCGAAAGCCAGAAGACCTGTCTGTAACAATCTCAACGCCCTCGTGGACAAGTGGTGTTGATTAGGATATGTTTGCGGATAAAAAGGGGATATCCCAAGCTCATGATTTGAGTTTGGGTATTTTTTTTTACAAACAATACACTTTTTAATCAAGGTACACTTTTTAATCAAGGGGCAGGCAATAAATCATGGCAGTTGCAACCGATCTCGGATTTCCCCGAATTTGAAGCTACGAAGGTTTCAGTATCCAAATCTAAAATCCTAAATGGAAGAGATATATGGAGGCGAGTTATAACATACTGGTGATTGACGATGACGCATTCATGCGGGACGCCTGTTGTCAAGCCCTCACCAAACATGGTCACAGCGTTATTCTGGCAAAAAGTGGTCATGAAGGACTCTCTCTGCTGGAAAAGTGGTCATTTGACCTTATCCTTCTCGAAATGAGGTTGCCAGGCGAAGACGGGCTCCTTGTCCTAGCCAAGATCAAGGATTTGGAACCTGAGACCATTGTTGTCATGATCTCAGGGAATGGCTCTATTGAAAACGCTGTTCAGGCCATCAAGCTTGGGGCATTTGACTTTATCGCCAAGCCCTTTACCCATGATGAATTACTTAAACGGGTTGGCCAGGCACAGAGAAACCGCCAGTTAAACATCGAAAACCTGTATCTCAAGCAAAGTCGCAACCAGAAGACACAGGGTACCGAAATCATCAGTAATAGTCCTGCCATTGAAAAAATCAAAGAGATGATAGCCATGGTAGCCCCCACAGAAAGCACCGTATTGCTTCAGGGTGAAAGTGGCACAGGTAAGGGGCTTGTAGCCAGCAAAATCCACGGAATGAGCCGGCGGCAAGCGGGTCCTTTTATATCAGTAGATTGCGGCTCCCTGGTAAGTACCATATTTGAGAGTGAACTTTTTGGTCATATCAAAGGGTCCTTTACAGGTGCAGATAAAACCCAGTACGGAAAATTTGAGATGGCCCAGAAGGGGACTTTATTTTTTGATGAGATATCCAACATAAGCTTGGAAATCCAGGCCAAGCTGCTGAAGGCGGTGGAAGAAAAAAGCGTCTCCAAGGTAGGAGACCACAAGGTAGTCAATGTCGATATTCGCCTTATATCAGCCACAAACCAGGATCTTGAAAAAGCCGTAGCCCAGGGACTCTTTCGTAAAGACCTGTTCTTTAGACTGAATGTGGTCTCCATACACTTGCCGCCTTTGAGGGAGCGTAGGGAGGATATCCCGCTGCTGATAAAATACTTCCTGAACAGGTTTCGCAGGAGAGAGGGAAAAGTGATTGAAGGCTTTTCTCCAAAGGCCATGAAGGCGCTCACAGAATATCATTGGCCAGGCAACGTCCGAGAACTGGAAAATACTGTGGAACGGCTGGTGGTCTTTGCACGAAACAAGACCATTACCACACAGGACCTTGCCTATTCAAATACAGTGCTATCAAGTGTGCCTATGAAAGACCCGCTTTGCCTGGAGGAAATGGAACGTCTGCACATTATAAAGGTGCTTGAACTTACAGAGGGGAATAAGACCCGCGCAGGCCGATTGCTCGGTATTGACCGTAAGACACTCAGAATGAAAATGAAAAAATATCAAATCCCAGAGACGTCATCGTAAAACTCCTAGAACATCAGGCCATTTCAGGCTAACTCCAAGGCTCTCGGGTCTACAAAATAGATAGAAGAAGGCCCGGCCCTCAGGTGGAGCAAATTGTCCCACCCCGAGTAAAGCAGCCCCACTCTTTTACTTTGTCATTTATGATTACCTTAGCTTTTCTTATCTGTATAAATCAAATTTATCCCATAAATACAGATAGATAGTCATAGATCGTTTCTCGCGCCATCCGCACAACCATACTGGTATGGAGATTGCTCTATAGAGTGTCCAAACGAAAAACTTTCTTTTTGTCATTTAGACCGAAGGGGAAAATCTGTAATTTCTATATTTTCAAATAGTATCAGGTTTTCACTTTGCTCGGAATGACAGTTTTGGATAGTTTTCGTTAGATAGTTTGAGGAAAGCTGAGGCATGAAATCTATGGAATCAACGAAGGGAAAAGTGCAATCAAAAAGGGAGACTACCGAAGCCCTTTTGGCTGAAGGCAGGGTGTTCCGCCCGCTGCCTCAGTTGGTTGCGGACGCCGATCTAAACCCCAACGACTATGAGGAGGTCATGAAGCAGGGCCGATCTGATCTTGAAGAATTTTGGGGAAAGGCTGCCGACGAATTAGATTGGTTCAAAAAATGGGACACGGTGCTTGACCGCTCCGATGCGCCGTTTTTTAAATGGTTTGCAGGGGGCAAGACCAATATCGCCTACAATGCGCTTGACCGTCATATAAAGACCCACCGCAAGAACAAGGTGGCCATCATCTTTGAGTCCGAGAGTGGCGGCCGTGAGCGTATGACCTATTACGATCTCTACCGGGCTGCCAACAAATTTGCCAATGTCCTTAAATCCCTCGGTATCAGGAAGGGAGACCGGGTGGCCATATATCTTCCAAACATCCCTGAAATAGCTGTTGTCATGCTTGGATGCGCCAAGATTGGCGCCATACACAATGTTGTCTATGCGGGGTTCAGTGCTCTTGCCCTTCGAGAGCGAATCAACCACACCGAGGCAAGGCTTGTGGTGACTGTGAATGGGTTTCATAGAAATGGCGAGGTCGTCAAGCTGAAAGAAGCCGTAGATGAGGCCATGACGGCCTCCCCTACGGTGGAGACTGTAGTGGTGGTCCGGCGGGCAGATATAGAGACCGACATGAGTGATGGCCGCTACCTCTGGTTCGATGATTTGATGGATGGGGAATCTGCAGAATTTGAGACGGTTGAGATGGATGCCAATGACCCTCTCTATATTCTGTACACGTCAGGCACAACAGGCAAGCCAAAGGGGGTAGTGCATTCCCACGGCGGCTATATGGTTGGAATCAACCGGACACTGAAATGGGTGTTTGACATAAAAGAGACAGATATCTTCTGGTGTGCCGTCGATCCGGGATGGGTAACAGGACACAGCTACATTGTCTACGGTCCCCTTATCGTTGGGACCACCACAGTCATGTATGAGGGGCATTCGCTGTTTCCCGGGCCGGATCGGATGTGGCAGATCATTGAGAAGTACGGTGTCAATATTCTCTACACAACGCCAACTACCATC
>JAFDDO010000207.1 GCA_019310825.1 Deltaproteobacteria bacterium
AAAAACAAAAAAGGTCGCACGGAAGTATTCTATCCCATCGAAACGCATAAAATACACCACGGAACATCTTCTTAAAAAGGCTTCTTCAGCCCATAGGGAAGGCCGACTTGCTGAAGCAGAAAAAGGCTATCTGGAAATATTGGAAAACAAGCCTGATTGGGAAGCAGTACTGAACGCGCTTGGAACAGTATTCATGGATCAGGCCCAATTGGATAAGGCCGAAAGGGTCTTTGAGAAGGCAACAAAACTTAAACCTCCCTATTCTCCTGCATGCTATAACCTGGCCAGACTTAAGCAGCTAAAGAACGATCACAGGGGTGCTATAAGCGTTTACAGGGCCATACTGGAGAAACAGCCTGATTTTGGTCAAGCATGGAACAATCTGGGTACCGCATACAGGGAGACTGGAGACCTGGATGAAGCCCTATCCTGTTTTCGCAAGGCAGTGGAGTTTTCTCCTGATATGGCAGAGGCATGGAACAATCTCGGCGTAGCACAGGACGAGTTTAATATGATTCAAGACGCTGCTAAGTCATACAAAAAGGCCATTGAGATAAGGTCAGATTATGCATCTGCCCACTTCAACCTTGGAATTTCTCAACAAAAGCTTGGGCTATTCAAGGAGGCTGAGGATCATTACAAAAAGGTCCTTAAGACCAAACCGGATGATAAATCGGCAAGGTTCATGCTCCAAAGCCTTGGTACACAGGAAACACCTGATGCCGCCCCGGCGGAATACGTGCGCAGGGTCTTCGATGGGTGTGCGGGGACTTTTGAAAAGACCCTGGTTGAAAATCTTGAATACAAGACCCCGGAACTGCTTTTTGACCTTGCGCGGCCATATCTGACTGAAGAAATGACAGTTTTGGACCTTGGCTGTGGTACCGGCCTGGGCTCTCAATTCTATCGGCCATTTGCAAAAAAACTAGTAGGGGTCGACGTATCGTTAAAAATGCTCGAAAAGGCCGCGGAGAAAAAAATCTACGACCGGCTTAAGACCGTTGACATACTTAAAGATTGGAATTTTACCCAAAAATTTGATCTGATATATAGTTCTGACGTCTTTGTATATTTTGGAAATCTGGACCCTGTAATCAGGTCCGCATCTTCTTATCTAAATTACGGCGGGATCATTGCCTTTTCAGTAGAAAGACTGGATGACAACAGCAGGGAGCACCGGCTCTTTCCATGCGGTCGCTATGCCCACTCGCGGGCATATATACAAAATGTCTTAAGCCGTCATGCCTTACATTTAATAGAGGAGACCAAAGCAGATATCAGGAAGGAGTCAGGAGATCAGGTCAAGGGATTATTGATTGTAGCAAAGAAATATTAGTATGAGTGCCCTTGCCTGATCCATTCCATCCAAAACAAACGACTGGAAAAGAAAAGGCCCGCCCCCACTGCCACATAGACTCCCCACACCAAGACACCGGGCAATGGGCTAACCCTCAAAGACATCCCCAGAAAAACCATAAACAGTATCATCCCCCAGCTTTTAAGAGAGAGAAATCCTCCAAGGCACCTGTCCCCTTCCCTGCCTAGTGTCCGGGAAACTACCCGCTTTGCTGTCTTGTCAAAGATCAACCGTCCTTTCAGCACTCCAATAAAAGCTGCGACGACAAGCCACCATGGACTCACAGACCCTGGTAAGCTCATCATGTTAACGGCTCCCCGCACGAACAAAAAAAGACCCACAACTGTCCACATGAGAGCCACCAAAAAGACGTGGGCCCTGACAGGAGCTACAGGCTTGTGGGCCTCAAGCCAATTTAAGATTCTCCCATACCTATAAGACATGACTCATTACAGACTAATTCATCCGGGCCTTTTATAAAACCCAGAATTTTTCAAGAGACTCTATATTCCATTATAACCGTTCACGGGATTACAACGCCCGTTTTACCGCACCCACCGAGCTGTAATCGTTTACAGGGTGCTGCAGATGCGAGGCGGAGGGTATGCTGACGCACTCCCTGTACTTCAAGTACCTGACAACAAAGCAGATGCGGTGCCCTGTGAACGATTACATTCCATTTAATGGGCATCCGTCACACCTCGGTTTTGTTTTTTTGCAGAAATTCTTACCAAGGATAACCCACAGGGCATGATATTCGTTATAGAGTTCTACATCGGCAGGCAGATGGTCCATGAAAAGGGAGCGAACTCCTTCATAATCGGCATTCTCATCTATAAAATCGTGCCTCATAAGGGCCCTTACCGTATAGACGTCCACTACAAAACTGGGAAGCTCTCCTGCATAAAGCAGGATACTATCCGCAGTTTCCGGGCCTATGCCTTTAATATCAAGAAGCATTGGCCTTAATGTCTCAAGACCCTTTGAAAACATAGTATCTATATTACCCTCAAAGTTATCCACTAAAAAAGCCACGAAATTTTGGAGCCTCTCGGCCTTTACATTGTAATACCCGGCCGAACGGATAATTTGGGCAAGCGACTGCCTTGGCAGTTCGTAAATGGCCCTTGGACTCAAAAGATCTTTATCCTTAAGATTGGAAATAGCCTTTCTTACGTTTTCCCAGTTGGTATTCTGGGTAAGAATTGCACCTACGCACACCTCAAAGGGAGAGTCGCCCGGCCACCAATCCTGTGGTCCAAAGGCCGATAAGAGACGTTCATATACGGATATCAACTGATCCCCGACAGGACCGGCATATCCACTAGTCTGGCTGCTGGAGACCAATTGTCAAAGGACCTTTAACTGCTTTGTGAAGCAAATAACATATTTCATTAATCACCTCTTATAAGGAAAATATATATCCAGCAAGCGACAACTGAAAAACAGGTCATTCCCAAAACAGCAATATCCCCGAGAATCACCTCTTGGCCCTCTTTTGGAAAAGAATAGATCAATGCAAAACATATAGCGACACTGCCCACCAGTACCGCTAGAGTCCTGATAAACTTAAAAAAGATGAGTAAACACAGCACAAGAATGGTCGGCACTATCACGTATGGATTGCTGGCCAAACTTGTTATATCAAGGCTTGACACGTATGAGATAATGTTTTCAGTCTTCAGCTTTTCAAAAATTTCTGCCCAATCTATTTTCCAGTCCATTGAATAACCTCCTAACCAGGATAAACCG
>JAFDDO010000208.1 GCA_019310825.1 Deltaproteobacteria bacterium
GCCCAATAAGCTCCTCCATGCGGTCAATAGTCTCATTGGTCCTTTGAACCAACTGGTCCATTGCATCCTTTTCGGCACTTATTTTGCCCCTTACTGTCAGGTCTCCTTCGGAAACTTTCTTCAACATTCCCGAAAGGTCTTCGACCCTGCTCTGTAATTTTTCCTTTTTTTCCTCTTCCCTTAGAAAAGAATTCTTGAGCATAGATTCTGCCTTGATCTCTTTGGATATATCGCGCATAATTTCAAATCCGCCCAGGACCTTGCCCGAAGAGTCCAATAGAGTGGCACCACTTGCTATGAAGGGAACTTCCTTGCCTTCAGCGTTTTTCAGGGTGACTTTCTGACCAGCGGTAACTTCTCCTGTTTTTATGGCCTTTTTTATAGGGCATGAAGTGCGGCACATATCCGCGTTGAATATCTCTTTACAGGTTCTCTTGCCCTGAACCTCCTCGGGCCGGACACCGGCAAGTTTGGCAGCGGCATCATTTATGTAGGTTACCTTCATATCAGGATCGACCATAAGAAAGGCATCTGTGATGCCCCGGCTGAGGCTGTTGGCATATTCTATGCGGTCGCGGAGGTTACGGATCATCTTGTCGAAATTTCGAGCTAACCTCCCAATGGAGTCCCTGGAATCATCATGGACTTCAACCATGATATTGCCTGCCGAGACCTGGTCCGTTTTTTCTGCCAGGGACTTGATACGTCTGGTTACCAGTCGATTAAAAAGAAAATTTATGACAAGTATGATCCCGATGATTTCCACAGCAGAACACATGATTAAGCGATTTCTGGCCGCGCTAAGCGACGTATAGACCTCTTTTACGGGGTATTTCAGAAGCATGGTACCCAGCACCTTTTGACTTGTCCCGTGGCAGTGGTGACAATTGATTTCGTTCAAAAGGGGCATTATGGTGACCAAGAATGCCTCCTTATCTCCGGTTTCCGTAAAGGATTCTTTAGGGAACAGACCTGTGCTTATTACGTTGCTAAGGGCTTTTTGGGTATTTTTTTCCCGCAGATATTGCGTGACGCTGGTATTAATGCGGTCTTCTTCTGAGGCGTATATAACGGTGTTACGGAAGTCGGATATATAGACCTCAACGCCTTCCATGTGCTTCTTGATGTCCTTCAGTTGAGCTTCAACTGTCTTGCTGTCCCCAACTGACATGGGATATCGGATGGTGCCGTAAGTATTTTCGAGCAGGCTTTGGCTCGATAGTCCTATCTGATTCAGGATATTTTTAGTAGAAAAAGACAGGGCTTCATAAAAAAACAAGCCGGTAAATACTCCGACCACCATAATTGTTGCCACAAGGATCTTGACACGAAGTCCAGTTCTTCTTACCAGTTTATCTAGCCAATTTATCATGACTTCACCTCTATGGATTATGAAATCTGATGCCGGGTGTATGAATCAAGCTTGTATGATTATCCAGCATCCTGCATCGTTTTGGTTGGCGGGGCCTGTCTTGGTCTTCAGAATTCATAACGCAAAAATGGAAATTCCTATACAATCAAGTCAATGGCCGCTCCCGTAGACCATGAGGGGTATGGTCTTTGCCTCCTTCAAAGGGAGGTTGGAAAAATATTTCTTCGAATTCTAAAAGATCCAATACGAGAGAGACCGAGCCATCCCCCAGAATGGTGGCACCGACAATCCCCTTTACGGTGCGGTAGTTTGTTTCCAGGCTTTTAACAACAATCTGCTGCGGTTCAAGCACCTGCTCCACAGGTATGCCGAAGGCCTTTTCCCCTGTATTCACAAAGATCAGAGCAGAAATGTTGTCAACTGCAGAAGGTTCACCCGTGTCAAGGATTTTTGCTATATCTACAAGAGGAAGATAGTCATCGTGGAATGGGTACATCTTTTCTTCGGCTCCGAACCTTTTGACGAGGCCTTTGTCGAACTTTTCGGTTTCAAGAACAGCCTGCAGTGGTACCATGTATGAATTGTCCTGCACCATCACGTGCAAAACCTCCACGAGGGCAAATCTCAAGGGAAGGCATAAGGTAAACCTGGTCCCCTTGTCCTTTTTTGTTTCTATATCTATGGTGCCGGCAAGCTGATCAACCTGCGTCTTGACCACATCCATCCCAACTCCTCTTCCAGAGAGTTCCGTAATTTTTGAGCTCGTGGAAAATCCGGGCTTAAGGATAAATCTCAGCAAGGCTTCCTTGCTCATGACTTGATCCGGCTTAATCCAGCGTTTTTCAAGCGCCCTTTGCCGAATGTCCACCAAATCTATCCCTCTTCCATCGTCACTTATCTCAATAAAGATACTTCCCCCTTTCTGATAGGCTTTAAATTCGATGATCCCAGAGGGCGTTTTGCCTTTTGCTTGCCTTTCTTCCGCAGTTTCTATGCCATGATCAAGACAATTACGCACAAGGTGTTTTAAGGAGTCTGAAATATGTTCAATAACCTCTTTGTCCAATTCGGTATCAAGTCCGGCCGAGATCACCTTGATCTCTTTGTTTTGCTTAAAAGCAAGATCTCTTACAATGCGTTGGAATCTCTGGAAGGTCGCTTCCAGAGAAAACATCCTGACCCGGGCGACTCGTTCTTCAAATTCTCGATTCACCTTAAGAAGATTTTCTATTTCTTCCAGCATTTCCATTTGTCCGTGGCCCGCGTATTTTTCAAATAACATGAGCACTTTAGAGACTCCGATCCCCATTTCTTCAGCCAGATTTACCAAGTTATCAAGCTTTTCTACATCAACACGAATAGTTGTTTTACGATAGACCTTGCGACTTTCCTCCTGCAGGGCCACGGCCTTCTGTAGTTCTCCAGGCTCAATTCTTCCATCGTTTACCAACACCTCACCCAGCTTCTTCTGTTTTTTCAACGCATCGGTCAATACCCCTGCTGTGATCTTTCCGGTTTCCAAGAGAACTTCACCGAGTTTCTTTTCACCAAGTCCTATATCAATGCCCTCTCTGTAGTTTTTGGTAACATTCTCAATACGAATGTCGTTGTCATCTTTGACAAACATTAAGACATCTTCAATATCCTCATAAAGCTGGTTGGTCTTAATGATCAGCCGCCAGGATATATAAAGATCATACATACAAAAGCTCTTAAAA